>DASYBA010000534.1:0-9243 GCA_036501005.1 Candidatus Xenobia bacterium
CCTCCTCGTAAAGCCGCCCGCTATTCCATACCGTACGGCTGTTTGACGTACCCTCTACCATTGACATCGGTCGGTAGAGCCGCTACAATAATTCAACCCCGGCATTGAATAGAAAGGAGCCCAGCCATGAGGCGGCCCATACGAGGACTCAAGGCTCTCGGCATCATGGCGGCACTGTTGACGTTGTTGGTGGCTCGACCTGCTCCGGCGCACGCCACTCCGTACTGCCTGTGTTTTACTCTGACCGAATCCCATGCCACGCCCTACGCGCTGTCCATCTGTTGCCGTAAGCCGTTCATATGGGACTGCGCCAACGATGGGATCTGGACACAACCTGGGGGTTCTTGTGGCTCAAGCTTCATCGCCATCTCCGGTTGTGGTAAGAGCCTGACAGGTCACAGGGGCGGTATCTGCGCGTGCCCTCCCGGCTCCGCCTTGTTCCGAGTGGCGACCTTTGAATTCTGCTCTACGTCCACGCCCTTGAACTTTCTCTGCACCAATTCACCTTGTTACAAGACCCTGGGCCCGGGCTGCGTTCTATGTCCGCCCCATGGTAGCGGAGTGGTCAGTAAGGTGGTCGATCAGTTGACCTTTTCCGCCACCCCCGCCACCCAGGGCATGAAATTTGCCATCTTGGACGGTGCGGTCGGAACTTTCGACATCACACCTACTGCCGGCACGTCCGCTCCCGAGGTCGACACCGACTCCGCCGCCCTCCCGGTGGCGATTGTCGTGGGTATGCTGGCCCTGGTCTTGGACCGCCACCGCCGTCGGGCTTAGCGCTTGTACGTTTCCAGCAGTTCGCCCTCGGCCAGGTGTGGCCCGAGGTGGCGTGGTCGAACTGAGCGTGGGTGTGAAGGGCAGGTAAAGGGGGGGCGTCCAGCGCCACGACCGTAAAGCGGTACTGGTGAACGGCGCCGGGGGGCGGAGCCTGAACGGAGCCTCGCCATGGGGCTGATCATGCCAGCGGGAGCGACTCGTCGGCCCCGTTGGCCGTCGCCCGCTGGGCGGGCCGCGCACCCCATCCGGAACCATACTGAAGACACGCCCAGGCTGCCCAGGGCCCACACGCCAGCCGCCATGAAGACAAACATCCACCACCGCATGCCGCTCCCTTCGGTCGTCGGCAGACATTCGTCACATCCTCGATACGGGACGCCGGGCCCAGTCGGCCATGACCGCCAGACCTGGCAGTTCATGCGTCATGACGAATCGGGATTTGCTGGCCCGCATGGCCGATGCATCGGAACGGGCCGGTCATCTCAGGGCGCTGCCTGTGGCGTCGCGGTCCTCATCTCGGAAGGCGCGTGGACGCTTTCGATGCCGGTCAGTGCGTGGCCTACATGCAGTTGGCGGCCTGGGAACTGAGCATCGCCTCCGGTATCGGAAGCTTTGCCGACCCGGAGAAAGCCAGAGCCATCCTGCGTTTTCCCGCCGAATGGAAGCTGGCCGTCTGTCACTTGGCTATGCCGCCCACCCCTGGCCCCCGCCCCGGAAGGCGGCCGCCAACCACTGGACAAACTGGCGCACTGGAACGGCTGGTGATCTGACAGGACCTTCAAGGTGCTGGTCACGAGCACAATCGGTTTTGGAGACCGGGTATATTGAATAAAATTTTCCATCGCCGCCCTGCCATCAAAGCTTCTGCCGGCGCGGCGAGGATAACATCACCATCCCAGGCGTGAGCATTTGCGGTTGGCTTGCCACGTCGCCGTACATCTGCCCACAGCTCGGCCACAGAGGGGCCAGAGCCGTCGCGCCCGGGCACGGTAAGCCGTGAATCCGTGCGGCCCGTTGTCGAAATCGTCAACGACCTGAAACGGCTCGAGGGAAACCTCCAGGAAGAAACCGTAAAACCGACATAGCGGTTTTATCGCCCCCCTAAAACCGCCATATCGGTTTTACCGGCTGGCGTCTTCCCGGTGCGGTGGCCGCGCCGTGATGCCGACCCACCGAGGAGCGGCCACGACCAAGATCCGCACCGACCAAGAGAATTTCCGCCGAAGTGTTGCTTGACGCCCGGCCTCTGAGATATTTCCTCCGCAGTCTAAGCCGCGACCGCCTCGATCTCCTCGTTGGGTCGGGACAACTCTTGCAAATGTCGATAGTGGGTCGCCAGCGCCGACCAGAAGCTCGGATACTCGTGATACGCCACGCCGTTTCGCTGGCAGTACGACTTCACGATACGCTGCACGGCCGGGTAGTGGGTGTGCGACATGCGGGGAAAGATGTGGTGCTCGACCTGGAAGTTCAAACCGCCGACAAGCCACGTCAGGACGGGGTCATTGACCCCATAGTCGGCGGTCGTGCACAACTGGTGCAAGGCCCAGTCGCTGGTGCGCCGCTCGGGAAAGAGCTGCATGGGCCCGATGTGCGCCAACTGGAAGATGACCGTCAAGGCGAACCCGACCAGGAGCCAGTGCCAGAGGTAAACGGCCAGCCCGACCCACACGCTTTGGAAACAGATGACCGGCGCGACCAGGAAGATCATCACGTTGCTGATTTTCGATACGACCAGCTCGACCCACAGCCATGCCAGTTGACGGCCCCGCAGGCGGTACAAGTTGTTGAACACCTTGCGAGGGTCTGAATACCAAAACCACTGCAGGCAGAGCCCCGCATACAACAGCCAGGCATAGACGTGCTGAAACCGATAGGCCGGCTGCCAGCGGTCGGCGGCGCGGAAGCGGAACATGCCTTCCGTATCGATGTCGTCGTCGACGTCTGGCACGTTGGTATGCCCATGGTGGCGCACGACGTGCTTGTGGTGCCAGAGAATGGACGATCCACCCACCATGGTGAGCGTGAAGTTCATGCACGTGTTGAGCAGTCGGCGGTTGGAGAAGGCGTCATGGCTGACGTCGTGCATGATGCCGAGCTGCATGGCCACGGTGAAGATCGCCAGACCGGTGGTGGCCAGCACCGCTACTTCCATTCGACCCGGCCCGAGGCACAGCAGGACAGCGTAGCAAGCCAGCCACGCCAGAAAAATGGCGGCGGTTTTTCGATAGAGGCTGGCGGGACCCTGCATGGGCAGGTGGTGGTCGGTGAAGTACTGTTGGACCTCGGCACGCAGGCCGGCGAAGAAGTTGTGGTGCATGAGCCCCCGCGCTTCTAGCCCTGTCCCATGCCCTCCTTTCCGGATTTTAACAAACCATCCGACCTTCGGGAAAGGCCGCATGGTACGATACTCGCAGATAAAGGAAAGCGAGCGTCAAAGACATGGCCTTTACCCTCAACAGCAACGGCACTTTCAGCACCCAGATCGGGAATACCGTCATCAACTCGAATGGCACGGTCGGTACCGCCATTGGCAACGAGATCATCAACAGCGACGGCACGGTCGGCACCCGCATCGGCAACGAGGTCATCAACTCCAACGGCTCGGTGGGCTTCAGCCTGGGCGACCCCAACAAGCACGAGTGGGGCGTGGGTTAGACTTTACAGGTCTGCAACAAAATCGAGGCGGTTTGCTCACATCGGGGGGCTATGATAAGAGAGTCAACCCGCCCAAATCTTCGGAGGACAGCCCAATGATCGGCCACCACGAATCCACCAGCACCAGCACCGGCATCAATCGTCCCGGCTTCACGCTCCCCCAGCAGCGACTGCTGGATGCCCCCATCCCCAACTTTGGTCGGGTGGTCACCGGGCGCCTGTACCGCGGGGCTCAGCCCACCCGAGGAGACCTGGCCTGGCTCTACCAGCAGGGAGTTCGCACCGTCGTGGTGCTGCGGGAAGACCAGGAGGAGCGCCGCTACGTGCAGGCCGATTACCTCGATGACCTGGCCGCTCATGGGCTCCAGGCCGTGGTCATGACCATCAAGGACGGGGCCATTCCCTCCCGTGCCCAGGTGGAAGCCTTCATTCGCCTGGTCGACGATCCGAGCCGGTCGGCGGTGTATGTACACTGTGCGGCAGGCGTGGGGCGCACCGGGGTCCTGGTCGGTCTCTATCTGAAGTGGCACGGCGTGCCCGTGGTGGACATCCTGACCACCAGCCGAACCTTTGGATTGACGCCCGAGCGCCGCTCCGATCTCTCTTTGCAGGCCACCTTCATCGCCACCTATCCGCTGGCCCTCCTCAAGGTCGACGGCCCGCGGGGAGCGTCGCAGGAAGTGCCGCTCAGCCTTTTGTAAGGTAAGGTTTGGAGGCATGACGGCCGGCACATATAAGTGAAGCATCATGCTTTCATGGGATCCTGAAAGTGCTGGAAGGCGCTTCTGAAGCCGAGCTCCGACAATGCGTCGGGCACCTTTGTGCCTTGTCAGCCATCGCCAGCCTGTGGACTGACCACGATCGACCGGGCATTGGCGCCAGCGCGGCCAACGTTCTGATCGACATGCTCGACCTCGAGCTGGCGGTGGTCCAGCAGGCCGACGGGCCCACCGCGGCCGCCCGGCGCCAGGCCATCCTGACGCCCGCCGAAACCGAGGCACTGGCCCAGTCCTTAGGTCCCTGGTTGCACGCGGCTCGAGACACCGTCGAGGTGGCGCATCCGCTAGGGGAGGGGACAGTCCGCCTGGTGGCGGTGCCGCTTGGCCGTCTCGATGGCGAACTGCTGGCCGCCTCCAGGCGGTCCGACTTTCCGCGCGAAGCCGAACTGCTCATCCTCCGGGTGGCGGCCAATCAGGCGGCGCTCGTGTTGGATCGGCGGGATACCGAGGAGGCCCTGCGGGAGGCCCGCGACGCCCTGGAAGCTCGGGTCACGGAGCGCACCCGCGAGCTGTCCGAGACGAACGAGCGCCTCATCCGCCTGGACAGCCTCAAATCCGAGTTTCTGGCCAACGTCACCCACGAGTTGCGCACGCCCCTGAACGCCATCATCGGGTTTTCCGAGCTGTTGCAAGCCCCCCCCGCCGAACTCAGCGAGAAGGAACGGGCCGAGTTCGTCGATCACGTCGTCGCGGGGAGCCAGGCCCTGCTCGACCTGATCAACAACATCATCGACCTGGGGCGCATTGAAGCCGGCCGGCTCGTGCTGTCGGAATCCGACGTCCACCTGGCGGAGGCCGTCGCGCTAGCCGTCCGCGCCATGGCTGTGCAGGCCAGCGCGCGGCGCGTGACGGTGACCCAGGATGTGTCCCCCGACCTCCCCCTGGTGTGGGCCGACCCGACCCGGCTGGGTCAAATCCTTCGGCATCTCTTGTCCAACGCCATCGAGAGCTCGCCGGAAGGGGGAGAAGTTCGGCTGGTGGCCCACAGCGAGGACGGCCTGGTCAGGCTCCTGGTGAACGACCAGGGGCCGCCGCTCTCAGAGGAAGACCAGGAGCGCATCTTTGACGCCTTCGAGCAGGCCCGCCTGCGGGGCACCGGTGTAGCCGGCGCCGGGCTTGGCCTGGCCATCGCTCGACGGGTCGCCGAGGCCCATGGGGGAACCGTGCGGGTCGGTCGCGCCTCGACGGGCCGCTGCTTCGAGATCATCCTGCCTCAGCCGGGGCACATGCTGCCGCGGGCACTGCAGTCGGTGCGGAGGCACGGCCACGAAGCCGCGCTCCAACAGAGCGAGCAGCGGTTCAGGTTGCTGGTGGAGTCGGTCAAGGACTATGCCATCTTCATGCTGGACCCGCAGGGGCGGGTGCAGACCTGGAATCCCGGCGCCCGCCGCATCCAGGGGTGGACGGCCGACGAGATCCTGGGTCGCAGCATCGAGCTGTTCTACCCGCCCGAGGACCGCGCCGCCGGCAAGCCGCAGCGTCTCCTGGAGACGGCTCGACGACAGGGCCGGGTGGAAGACAAGGGGTGGCGGGTCTGCAAGGACGGCCGCCGGTTCCTCGCCGACGTCGTCATCAGCGCCATGGTCGACGCGCACGGCCACCTGTCCGGCTTTGCCAAAGTGACCCGCGACTTGAGCGAGCAGGTCCGATCCGAAGAGGCCCTGGAGGTGAGCGAGGAGCGCTTTCGCCTGCTGGTCGACAGCATCGCCGACTATGCCATCTTCATGCTGGACGCCCAGGGACGCATCCTGACGTGGAACACGGGGGCCCAGCGCATCAAGGGGTATTCCCCCTCCGAGGTCATCGGCCAGCACTATTCGATATGCTTCACCCCCGAAGACCGCACCCGCAACCTGCCGGCTCGCCTGATGGAACAGGCCCAGCTTCTGGGACGGGTTCCGGTGGCGGGCATGCGCATGCGCAAGGACGGGTCGCGCTTCTACGTCGATGGGGTGTTGACGGCCTTGCGCAACCGGGAGGGGGGCGTCATCGCCTATACCAAGATCACCCGCGACGTGACCGAACAGCGGCAGACCCAGGTGGCGCTCACGCTGGCCAAGCAGCGTGCCGAGGCCGCCAACCTGGTCAAGGGCGAGTTCCTGGCCAACATGAGCCACGAGGTGCGCACGCCCATGAACGCCGTGCTGGGGCTGGCCGAGATCCTCCTGGAGAGCCCTCTGACGCCAGAGCAGCGGCGCACCCTGACGCTGCTATCGGATTCGGCCGAGTCGCTCCTCGATATCCTCAATCAGATCCTGGATCTATCGAAGATCGAAGCCGGCCGGCTGGACCTGGACGAGGTGCGCATCGCCCCCGACCTGGCCCTCGCCGACGCCCTGCACATGCTGGGCACACGGGCCGAAGAGAAGGGCCTGGAGCTCATCTGTCGATTTTCTCCCGACCTGCCCGCCACCATGGTGACCGACCCCGTCCGGCTTCGTCAACTGGTCGTCAACCTGGTATTGAATGCCATCAAGTTCACCGAGCGGGGTGAAGTCGTCCTGGCGCTGGACTGGGACCCCGATGGCCTGCATCTCTCCGTTTCCGATACCGGTCCCGGTATCGAACCTGGCATGCAACAGGCCATTTTCGAACCCTTCGTGCAGGTCGACACGGCCAACAATCGTCGGTTCGGCGGCACCGGCCTGGGCCTCACCATCGTATCGCGACTGGTCGGCATGATGGGGGGCCGAATCTGGCTGGAGAGCGCACCCGGTCAGGGTAGCACGTTCCATGTCATCGTGCCCGTGGCGGACCCGGAGGGCCGGCGAAGCACCGTCCCTGCCGACTGGCAGGGTCTCCATGTCCTGGTGGCGGACGACAATGCCACCGTGCGCAACATTCTGCAGAGTTGCCTCCGCCGTTGGGGCATGGAGCCGACCGGGGCCGCCTCGACCGAACAGGCTCTCGACTTCCTCAGCCGAGAGCGGCCTCCCCTGGTGCTCCTCGACGTCGCCATGCCGGGGCTGGCCGAGGCGTGGAAAGCTGCCGGGGGGCCCGATCCTGTGATGATGACGGTGGCCGGCTACCACGACCTTCGGTTGTCGGGGTTCCCCTACGTGGCCATCAAGCCGGTCATCCCAGGCGAGCTGAGGGAAGTGTTGGTGCGGGCCTTGCGCCATGAAGAGCCGGAGGCTGCCGTCAGCGTGGCCGGCGCTCGCCGCAGCTTGCGAGTGCTCCTGGTCGAGGACAATCGCCTGAACCAATTGGTAGCGGAGACGTTTCTGCGCATCCGGGGCCACCAGGTGACCGTCGTCGGGTCCGGGCCCCAGGCTGTGTCACAGGTTCGTGAGCACGCCTTCGACGTCGTTCTACTGGACATCCAGATGCCCGGCCAGGACGGCTTCGAGACCCTCGACCAGCTTCGCCGGCTCCCGTCCGGTCGTTCCGTGCCGGTGGTGGCCATGACGGCCCATGCCATGAAGGGGTACCGGGAACGGTGCCTCTCCAAGGGTTTTGACGACTATCTGCCCAAGCCGTTTCGCAAGTATGAACTGTACGCGGTCGTCGAGTCGCAGGGCACGCTGGAGGCCGGTCTGGTGCTGGACCCCAGCGTCCTCTATATCCGGACCGGAGGCGTTCCAGAGGAGCGGGATCAGTTGGTGCGGGCGTTCCTCAAGCTCGCACGAGGCGAGATGGCGCGTCTGGGGGAGCTGGTGCCGGCCGGACGTTGGTCCGAGTCGGCCGCGGCGGCCCTGCGGGTGGCCCAGGCCGCGGCCGAGGTGGGCGGCAATCGGGTCGCGGCGGCGGCGTCAGCGCTGGGAGAAGCCTTGACGGGAGACGTCGCGGCGGCCCCGACCTTCTGGGAACGCTTGCAAATCGAGATGGGACACCTGGACGCCGCCTTCGCCGTCGTGGCGTGACGAGCCTATTGGCGGACGAGCTTCTTCTTGCCGGATGCGAGCCAGGTGGTGAACGCCTGGTTGGCCTCTTCGCTCAGCTTGCTGGTGCCCTGGCTCATGTAGTGGAAAACGCCGTTCTCCACCACCGCGTAAAGCTGGATGGCCCGTTCCACGTCATCGACGTTGTATGCCTCCAGCAGATGGTTGGCGATAGTCGAGGTCATGGTGACAAAGCGGGGTGAATTGGAGAGATCGGCGCCTTCCTGCGGGGTGCTTGACATGGACGACTCCTTCCAGTAGGGTTCTGCCGGGGACGTTGGCTGAGCATGCCGCAGGTCCCTGCTCCAGGCCCGGGTAACGCTTCCGGGTGTCGTGGTGGACGTCAAGGGCAGAAGTCGAGGCGCGGTGGGCGGCTCTGGACGTCGAAGTGACCTGGCATCCCATCGTGCACCGCGCCGGGACGTGGATGTTTCCCCGGCTGGCCTCCCGGTGGGGTGGGCCGGTGCTGATGATCGGGGCAGGGGTGCACGGGGACGAGGTGGCCGGGCCGCTCAGCATCGCCACCCATGCCGAGGCCATCGTAGGCCGGGCGCGGGCCTGCGATGTACGCCTCATTCTATATCCGCTACGGAATCCGTCGGGGTACGGCACGAGCCGATACAACGTCGACGGTGAACGTCCCAACAACGATTGCCTTCGATACGTTCTAGAGGATGGGACGGTGGCGGAGGAGTTGGCGGAGAACCAGGCGTTTACCGAGTGGCGCTGGGCTTCTCAGGTCCCGGCCGAGACTCGGGTCATGTTGGGCTTGCTGCACGAGGAGCCGCTCGCAGAGGTACGGGGGGTGCTCGATCTGCACCAGGACCATCTGTCCGAGGGCGCTCCGCCCCGGGCATATCATTACGCCTTCGGGGACGTCTCGAGATACGCGTCGATCATCGAGAGCGTGGGCCGGGTCGTCCCCCTATGGGCGAATCAGTGGATCGGCGCGGGCGAGCCGGATGCTCGGCTGAGCGACGCCCAGGGGTTCATCGTGCGTCACGACGGAAGCTGGCCGGACCTGATGTATCGGATTGGGCACTCGCACGGCAGGGAGATCCATGCGGTGACGGTCGAAACGACGGGGCCCACCCCGCTGGCGGCCGCCTGCGAGGTGAACCGCCTCTGGATCCTCGGGCTCATCG
>DASYBA010000535.1:0-5922 GCA_036501005.1 Candidatus Xenobia bacterium
GTTCACACGTACGATTGGTTACTGGACGTTCTTGAAGCTCGGACCGTCAACCGGCATGGTTTACTCCTTTCTCCTTTGGCCGAACCGGAGTGACTATATCAATACAGCCACAAACTGGCCCAGATCGTCAACAATGCATTCGTAAACGGGCGAATCAGTTCTGAGGAGGTAATGCCAAGATGTCAATAACCATCCAGAGTGTACCCGTCCCGCTTCGCGTCAATAAAGACGGGGTGGTCCGGGTAGGTCGCTCACGGGTCACCCTGGATACAATCGTGTACGCCTTCCGCGACGGCGCAACCGCTGAAGAGATCTGCCAGCGGTACCCCGCCGTCACCCTCCCGCAGGTGTACTCTGTGATCGCCTTCGTCCTGCAGAACCAGACCGAGGTAGACAAGTACATGGCGGAGGTAGAAGCCCTGGAGGAGCGGACGCGGGCGGAGGTTCAGGCCAAGTTCAACCCGTACGGGATCCGGGAGAGGTTGCTGGCGCGGCAGAAGAACGCGGGATGATCTCCCTTTGAAGTTGGCGGCCGACGAGAACTTCAACAACGACATTCTGCGCGGGCTCATGCGGCGGCTTCCCGCCTTGGACGTCGTGCGGATCCAAGACACGGAGATTGCCGGGGCCGAGGACCCCGATGTCTTGGCCTGGACGGCCAGAGAGGAGCGGGTTCTTCTTACCCATGACGTAAGGACCATGCGTAAATACGCCGCGCAGAGAGTGTCAGCAGGGGAGCCGATGCCGGGTGTGCTTGTCGTGAACGGCAAGGTCCCACTGGGCGCCGTCATCGAGGATCTGGTCCTGTTCTGCCACTGCAGCAAAGAAGGCGAGTGGGAAGGCCAGATCCAGTATGTTCCGATTGTGTAGTCGGCCTGACCCGGCACTCGATATGAGTTGCCGCGGCGAGGCAGAGCAACAAGAGTAGGCGGGGGCTTCATTCCTGCGGGTAGCAATGGACAGTGCGGATAAGTCGGGGCACCCCTGGGGTGGGCTGGGGGCCTCGGGCCCGACTTACCCGCACTGCCCACCGCAACCCGCAGGGCGACGGCGGCGGTGTTGCTCCGCAACGGGGGGACACGACTCGCTTGCTAGTTACTCGCTGTCTGCCGGGCAAACCACTCGCGAAGGGCCTGCACCGGCACGACCCGGCGCCGCGACAGCTTGACCGACGGGATGGTCCCGCTGAGGATCAGCTCCTGCATCAGCGTCTCGCCGATACCGCACGCGGCGGCCGCCTGCGGCACGCTCAGCGCAATGGGCTCAATGGACTGCTTCACCGCCGCATCATCAACCAACTCCAACGTCATAACTTCTGTCCTCCTGCATTCGATACAGGAGCGGGGGCATGAAACCCGTCATCAGGACCCAGTCCTGGTGCCGCCAAAGCGGTCGCTCCACCTACTTATTTTAAGTGTGCTACCAGACCCTGTCAAGCCAATTCGCAAAGAATTTGACAGAAGTTTGGTAGCAGGTTATTATCAGGCCATGTCCACCTGTTCCGAACCCGGCTGCGACCAGGTCGTCGCCGCCAAGGGCCTCTGCTCCAGGCACTACCAGCAGAAGCGTCGCGGCTCGTCCCCAACTGGCCACCGTGGCCCCGCGCCGAAGTACGCGGTCCGCCCCAAGCACGGCGGCGCTCCCCAGCTCGGCCTGCGGTTGAACCCCGCGGTCATGGCCTGGGTGAAGGACCACGGCGGCTCCACCTGGCTGCGCGCCCTGGTCGAGCACCTCCACACCAGCGGCTCGATCACCGTCGCCGACCAGCGCGCCTTTTACAACCACGTCCAGCGCCTGGTCGCCGGCGCCTTCAAAGAAGCCAGGCGTGCCCATGACGGCCAGGTCGACCCCGGCAGTGTCGGCAAGCGTATCGCCTCCCAGCTCTGGGCCGAACTCCGCGTTCCACCGGGAACTGAGCTCTAGTGTATAAACTTGTGTATAGTGACCCAAGCCCCGAAAACAAAACGAGCCAGAAACTGGCTCTGCTACGACTTGGGCGAAGAGGGACTCGAACCCCCGGCCACTTGAATGTAAGTCAAGCGCTCTACCGACTGAGCTATTCGCCCTGATGACCCCGACGGGATTCGAACCCGTGATCTACGCCGTGAAAGAGCGTCGTCCTAGGCCACTAGACGACGGGGCCTGATGTGACTGTCAACGGGACCGCTGGATGGGCCCACCGGGATTCGAACCTGGGACCAACCGGTTATGAGCCGGCCGCTCTAACCGCTGAGCTATGGGCCCGTCGTCAGACGCACGCTATTATACGGGATCGCCATCCGCCCGGTCAAGTCAAACCGCGGATTCCCGCTGTCGCAACCTTCCCGGATGGTTGGCCTGGGCCCGATGCGACCCCGCAGGGAGGTTGCATTCTCCACCCCCCCAGAAATCACCATTGGGTGGTGATAATCCCGGGAAATCACCACTGTTGGTGATTTCCAGTTGAAGACGGGCCGGCAGAGCTTCTAGCCCTGCTGCATCCGGGGTGGGCCGTCTGCAGGCCCGGGTATCACCCGCTCCGCTGGCCGTTCCACCTGCGTCTGCAGCAAACCCGCTTCCTTCCACTTCTCGTCTGCCTGGCGCTGCAGTTCCATCACCTGGCGCTGCAGGGCGACCGCCTCCTCTCGTCGGGCCTTTGCCTCCTCCACCAGCCTCTCGTCGGGCTGCGGCTGTTCGGGCGTCGTTGACACCACTGGTTGCTGAGGTGCAGGTTGTAGCACCGCCAGCGACTCCAGCTTGCGGCGGCCTCCCCACCCGGCGCCCAGTCCGAACATGACCACCCCGACCACCACCACGATGGCCGCGAATCCCGCCGCTCCGGCATTGGATCGGGTGGGTGAGGCCGTCTGGTCACCACCCTGTGACCCAGGTGACTCGTTCACGCCGGGGTTGCCTGACGCCGCCGTGGAGGCCGTCATGGACGGGGTGCCCTGGCCCTGGTGAGAACCCGGCGGCCCAGCCGCCGCCGCGCCCGCCCCTCCACCACTATATTGCGCCCACACAGGCCATGCTAGCATCAACACCAGAACCGCACTCAACCACCCACGCATGACAGTCACTCTCCTCTGTCATGCCTATACCCGTTGCTGGCGGCGAAGAAGCGGCCGGCCCTCACGCGAGGGAGTTTTTCCGTGTCGACTTGGCGTACGCACATCGGGGTGTTGTGTGTGCGTCATGAGGGCACGCCCGTCTCGTACTGGCTTCGTGTCGACGTGGCTTACGCACGAGCCCGCCCATCACGCCCGCGTCCCCATCGAGGCGGGCAGGCTCATGCCGTTGCGAGGGCTCGGCCGGCACCCCCTGACTCCGTGTCGACTTGGCATACGCACATTGGGTATTGTGCGTGCGCCACGAGGGCACGCCCGTCTCGCACCGACTTCGTGTCGACGTGGTATACGCACGGGCCCGCCCCGTCAACTTCCCTGGGTCCGTGTCGACATGGCGTACGCACATCGGTGTCGACGTGCCGTACGCATGGGGCCCGCTCGTCACACCCTGAGTCCGTGTCGCCGTGGCGTGTGCAGCCCAGGCTCTCCCCTCGTCACTGCCGGCGTGTGCGCACGGCGCCCCAGGATCAGGTGAAGAGTTTGCTCACCGACAGGTTGAAATGGTTGCGCCGAATCGCCTCGCCGAGCAGCTCCGCCACCGTCAGGCACTTGAACTTCGCCCGCAGGGCGTAGGCCGGTATGGGAATGCTGTCCGTCACGATGATCTCTTCGATGGGCGACTTCACGATCAAGTCCACCGCCTGGTCGGCCAGGATGGCATGCGTCGCGGCCGCGTACACCGCCGTCGCCCCCTCTTCCTTGAGCCGCCACGCCGCATTCACCAGCGTGCCGCCCGTCGAGATCATGTCGTCGACGATGACCGCCACCTTGCCCTTCACGTCGCCCACGATCTCCATCACCTCAGCCACATCCGGCCGCGGACGCTTCTTGAAAATAATGGCCAGCGTCGCATTCAACCGCTCCGCCAGGGACCGCGCCCGCGCCACGCCGCCCGCATCCGGCGACACCACCACGATGCCCCCGTTGTCGAGCTTCTTCTCCATCTGGAAATACTCCGTGATGATGGGCTGGGCATACAGATTGTCCACCGGTATATCGAAAAACCCCTGGATGGCTGCCGCATGCAGATCCAGGGTGATGACCCGGCTCGCCTGCGCCACCGTGATGAGGTTGGCCACCAGCTTGGCCGAGATGGGCTCTCGCCCCGCCGTCTTCTTCTCCTGCTTGGCATAGCCGAAGTAGGGGATGACCGCCGTGATGGTGCGGGCCGACGACCGGGACAGCGCATCGATCATGATGAGCAGCTCCATCAGGTTGTCGTTGACCGGCGGGCACGTCGGCTGGATGACGAAGACGTCATTGCCCCGCACGTTTTCTTCGATGCGGACCTGCACCTCGCCATTGGTGAACCGACTGACCAGCGCCTTGCTCAACGGCACGTCGAGGTAGGCCGCAATCTGTTGCGCCAAGGCCGGATTTGCATTACCGGAGAAGAGTCGGACTCGTTCGCCCTTGAGGGTTTTCATTCTAGCCTTTTCCAGCAGCAGCATTGTTCAAAATCTCCCCGCGCCCCCGAAAAGCGCTCACCTATTCGCACGGCTTCACCCGCGCACCTCCATGCAGAGGATGGCCACGTCGTCCGCGATCTGTGTACCCACTGCAAACGTCATGACCCTCTCCAGCAGGTGGTTGACCATGTCCTTGCTGGACTCTTGACGGTGCTCCAGAAGAAACTCCTGCACCCGATCCATGGTAAAAAGATCGCCCCCGGCGTTGCGCGATTCGTTCACCCCGTCGGTAAACGCGACCACTCGGTCACCCTGGTCGAGGGTCACCCGCTTCTCCTCCCAGTCAAAGTTCTCGAACACGCCCAGCGGAATGCCCTCCGCGTTCAGGGTCGTCACCACGCCATCCTGCGACACCCGCAGCGCCCCATGGTTGCCGGCGCAGCAGTACACCAGCTCGCGAGTCTCCTCGTCGTAGATGCTGTAGAACATGGTGGCGAACGAGGGCGCATCGTCGCCCCACACGCTGATCAGCCGCTCGTTCAAGGTGCGCATGATAAAGGCCGGTGAATGGCTCTGCTTGCCCCACTCATAGAAGAACCCCAACACCATGGCCATGACCAGGGAAGCCGAGATGCCCTTCCCCATGATGTCGCCCAGGCAGAAGATGACATACTTCTTTTCGAACGGTCGGAAGAAATAGAAGTCGCCCCCGATATCGAAGGTCTGCTGAATCACCGAGTGGACGCTCACCTTGCGTGATTCGAACGCCTTCGGCATCAAGGAGCGTTGCAGGGTCATCGCCAGGTTCATGTCGGTCCGCACGCGGTTGTCGTACTGCTTGAGCTCGTAGTACTTGTTGAGCGACACGTTGACGACCAGCGCCAGGAACACCCACTCCACCAGCGCCAGCGTATCTTGCAGCAAAGCCTGGGGGAGGGTCAGGGTGCCACGCCCCGACCAGTGATAGGTCAGCAACATGGGGATGAGCACCCACCAGCCCCTTTGCCGGAAGACAAAGCATGCCCCGACCACCACCAGGAAATACATGCTGACGCCGACCGAGAGTGCGCGCAGCGCGGTCGCCGCCCCCAGCACCAGCACGAGAAAGAGCCCCAGCAAAATCTGCCAGACAGGTCGCAAGCCTCCCATGACCATGGCCTCGATGCGTCGGTCTATCGAATCGTATAGGGCATACAACCAGGCGGGCTGTCGCAGGAGGGCACTCCAGGCTTGAACTCGGTCGGAACCATTACGGTGTTCTAAGACCAAGTCCTGCGGGGTCTAAAGGGATGCCCCGGCACCCGTCGAACGCCGCGCCCGTTTAGGAGCCTGGGCGGTTCGCGCCCAGGGTGAAGGAGCACGTCATGTTCAGGTCCCGCTGGCTACTCATCCCCCTCTTGCTGTTG
>DASYBA010000536.1:0-4460 GCA_036501005.1 Candidatus Xenobia bacterium
AGCCGAGCAGAAAGTGGCGCAGGCGATGCGGCAGGGCCTCGGGGGGCACGCCGGGGACGTCCACCCGGGGGGCCGCGCCATTGGACAGATGGACGTGCTTCTCCGCCGGATCGATACGCAAGAGTGCCGTTCCCGTGCCGACCTGGGTGTTGGGCCGGACCAGCAGCTCCCGCACTCGGCCCTGGACCTCCGAGGCCAGGGTGTTCTCGATCTTCATGGCTTCCAGCACGACCAACGGATCGCCCGGGCTGACCACGTCGCCCGGGCTGACCAAGGTTCGCACCACCACGGCCGGGTGGGGCGCGCCGACCACGATGGCCCCCAGTCGCTCGATGGTGTGGAGGATGCCGTCGACTTCCACTCGATAGTGGGCTCCTTCGACCAGGCACCGGACTCGATAGCGCCGCCCATGCACGTCCAGCCACAAGGCAAGGCGCCCGAGTCGCTCCCGCTGGACCTCCACCGCCGTGCCGTCGACCAGGACCTGGAACCGGTCCGGTGCCGCCTGGAAGACGCGGGCCCGGTGGCCCTGACCTCGATACCAAAGCTCGGCGGTGTGGTCGCTTGAGTCGAGCACCTGCGGGCGCAGTCGGACCGCGGACTCCAGGAAGCGGGCACGCTTGGTGCGGAGCGCGTCGTCGTACTGCTCCAGAGAGGCCGCGATGAGGGCCACGTCGGAGTGGCTGTCCTGCGCATGGGTGCCCGCGCCGATGAGCCGGTCCAGCCAACCGCCATCCACCTGGCCCGACCGCAGGTCCGGTCGCTGCAACAGCCAGAGCAGGAATCCCTTGTTGGTGGTGCCGCCCGCCACGAGGATGGCGGCCTCGTTCAAGGACCGGACCAGGCGGGAGAGCGCCTGCAGCCGGTCGGTCCCGCGGGCGGTGACGACCGCCAGGTGGGCGTCATATTGCGGGGCCAGGACGTCGTGCTCGTCAAACCCGGCATCGGTTCGAACTCCGGGGCCCAGCGGGGGGCGGAACTGGACGATGGTCCCGGGGGCGGGCTCGAAGGTGGTGGAATCCTCAGCCTGCAGGCGAACCCCCACCGCGTGCCCCGAGGTCGCCGGCCGACTGCCGTCCAGCCGCCCGCCTCGAGCCAGGTGCAGTTGCAGGTGGAACAGATCCAGACCGGTGGCCATCTCGATGGTCGGGTGATCGGGCTGCAGCCCTGGGTGCAGCTCGGCAAAAAAGAAGTCCCGGGTGACCTCATCCCAGTAGAACTCGACGGCCCCCAGGCCCTGGTAGTCCAGGCGCCGCCAGATGGCCTCAGCGGCTGCTTCGACCCGGCGGCCTTCCTCGGGCGTCAGCCCGGCCGGCGGTGTGGAGGTCAGGGTCCTGAGCAGTTGGCGGGTGACCGTGCAGTCGAGTACGCCCAGCGGCCAGATGGTTCCCTGTCCGTCAGACACCACGGTGACTTCCAGCCGGCGCAGTGGGCGAGGGGGCTGCGGCGTCACGGCCACGCCTGTGCCCTCGACCAGTCGATACAATTCGGAGGGCTCCTGAATGTGGGCCAAGACCCTCGCCGCGGGCCCCACGAACCGGATGCCCGCCGCTTCGCAATAGCGGACCAGTTCCCAGCTCCTGGCCAGCCCACCCCATCCGGGCCAGACGGCGTCGGCGCTCGACAAGGCCAGGGCCTGCTTCAGCCCATCCAAATCGCGGTCGTTCGCGACGCCGGCCGCCGGCTCCAGCAAGAACGACTCATCGGCCTCCCGCACGTAGGTGGCCGCGCCATCGGGCGAAGCATGGAAGACCAGGCTGGCGATGCCGGTCTGGTGGGCCCAGTTGTACTCGCGGACGGCCCGAATGGCGCGCATCGCGCCCTGGCCACGAGCGAGGATCGCCAAGCGTCGAAAGTCGTCCAACCCAGGGGCTTGCTCCGCGCACCGGGGCAACTCCTGCCTGGGGCGCTCGCTTCGAGTCTCTCATGGGTCCTTGACGTCGAAGGCAGGTCTCCGGGCACAGACCGCCAAAATGGCTCCACGATGAACCGGCGTGCGTTCGTCCACTACGCAGCATCGAGCAGCCTGTTGTGGATGGCAGGAGCGGGCTGGGGCGACCCCGCCAACCCTCTGGCCCGTTCGACCCCATTCGGCCGAGCCCGTCTGGTTCGGCTTTTGCCCTTTGACGATCCCAGGAAGATTCCCCCCAACACCCTGGAAGGTCGGGGGGGAGACACGGTGCTCTGCACCGACCTGACTCGCGTGACCCCCCGCTACCCCATTCCCGCCACCGACCACTTCTACGTCATCCGGGACTTGCCGGAGGGTGACTCCTGGTCCGAGTCGGGCATCCGGGTGTACGGGCTGGTCCAACGCCCCCACACCGTGAAGGTCGACGACCTTATCCGCCGGCGGCGCCCCCAGGGGCTGCACCTGTTGGAATGCTCGGGCAATGCCCGTCATTGGGGGTTTCGCCTCCTCAGCCCGGCGCGGTGGGAGGGCGTCCCCATCGCCGACGTGCTGGCTCGGGCAGGCCGCAAGCCAGCCGCCACCCAGGTTCGAGTGGCGGGCCTGGAGGGCTGCAAGGCAGGGCCCGTGGCGAGCTGGACCTTCAAGATTGAAGACCTGGTCGGGGCCGGCGCCTTTCTCGCCACCCACATGAACGGACAGCGGCTCCCCCGCCAGCACGGCTACCCCGTGCGGATGGTGGTGCCGGGCTGGTTGGGCTGCTGCAGCATCAAGTGGGTCAATGAAATCGAACTGGTCGACGACACTGCCGTGCCGTCGGCCCACATGATCAGCTACGCGCCCTTGACCATGCAGGCCGGGGAGCCGAAGTTCACCCGGGACTTCAAGCCGGCCCTCATGGAGGTCGCCGCCATGCCCATCCGGGTCGAGGAGTGGCAGACAGACCATGGCTTGCGCTATCGTATCGAAGGGCTGGTGTGGGGTGGAGACAAGCCAGTGCGCAACCTGATCATCCGGGTCGATCACGAGACCTGGCGCCCGGTCGACGCCTACACCCCGCCCCACGACACCCGCACCTGGACCTTCTGGTATCACGAGTTCCATCCCAAGGCGCCCGGCAAGTATCACATCCAGTTGCGGGTCGCCGACGAGGGGGTCGTCTGCCGCCGGCTCAATGCCGACCACTACGGCCGAGACGTGATCATCCTGGCCGTTTGAGCAGCAGGGTGTCGGCCGGGTGACACCAAAAGAAGCAGCATCACAGCCATACAGGAGACCTTCCCCTTGAATCGTCGCCAGTTTGTCCGCTATGTGGCCTCCAGCAGTCTGCTGGCCCTGGCCGGTGCTCCGGATCTGGGGTTTGCCGAGCCGGTCGGAGTCAATTGCCGTCTAGCGTCCACGGCGCCCTTCGAGGGCGGGCGTCTGGTCAAGAACATCTCCTTTCTCGGGTTGGAGACCTTGCCCACCAACAGGCTCATGGGTGAAGGCCCGGATGCCCGTCTGTACAGCGATCTTTCGGTCATCAGCGAACAAGACCCCATCACCCACACCAGCCATTTCTACGTGGTACGGACCATCCCGGCGGACCTCCCCGACCTGCACCGACCCTGGAAGATCAAGGTGGACGGCCTGGTGCAGACCCCGTTGACCATCGCCGAGGCCGATCTGATCAAACGCAAGCAGCCGCAAGGCCTGCATCTCCTGGAGTGCTCCGGCAACGCTCGTCCCATGGGGTTTCGGCTGCTCAGCACAGCGAGATGGGAAGGCGTGCCCCTGTTTGACGTCCTGGCCCCCGCCGGGCGATTGCCGAAAGCGACCCAGGTTCGCATCTCCGGCTTGGAGACCGATGCGGCGGGCGTGCCCCTGCCGTCGACTATCCCGGGCGCCAGTTGGACGTTCAAGCTAGAGGATCTGCAGGCGTCCGGTGCCTTTCTGGCCACCCACATGAACGGCGTGCCGCTGCCTGTCGAACACGGCAAGCCGGTGCGCCTCATGGCCCCGGGCTGGCTGGGGTGTTGCAACATCAAGTGGGTCAACGAGATCACCTTCGTAGACGACACCGCCGAGCCGTCCGCACACATGATTTCCTACGCGCCCCTGACCCTGCAGCGGGGCACGCCCAAGTTTACCAAAGAGTACGAGCCGGCCCGCATGGATACAGCCGCCATGCCCATCCGAGTGGAGGAGTGGCAGGTGGGGGGGCGCCCCCACTATCGAGTGGTCGGTCTCATCTGGGGCGGTTCAAAACCGGCCCGGCAGTTGGTCATCCGCTTTGGCCATCGGGGTGGCTACCGCCCGGTGGACTGCTATCGTGCCCCCAAAGACACCACGAGCTGGGCTTTCTGGTACCACGAATTCGTGCCCCCCAGGGCCGGGGTCTACCACGTCCAGTTACGGGTGGCCGACGCCGACCTCGAGTGCCGGCGTTTGAACGCCGACCACTACGGCCTGGATTTCTACATCAACCAGGTCTGAGAGGCTGTATGAGACGGCTTACCGGCTGGATGCTTGGCCATGCGGCGTCTTCCGTCGTTGCCGAGGTGCGCTCCTC
>DASYBA010000537.1:0-4729 GCA_036501005.1 Candidatus Xenobia bacterium
GCCCCTGGCACTCGCTCCCGCATGACCTCCGCCATCTCGAGGGCGTGGCTGATGATCCACTTGCCGGTTCTGTCCCGGGCCTGCTGGATGGCGTCCAGCAGCCGAGTCTCGGAGGTTTCGTTGAAGCCGGGCAGCTCCCGCACGCGCCCTTGCCCGGCCGCATTGGCGAGTTCGTCAAGAGTCGATATGTTCAACCCTTCGTGTAGCGTGCGGGCCTTCTTTTCCGACATGCGAGGCAGCGTCATGAAGGCCAGGATGTAAGGTGAATATTCGCTCTCCAAGGACTCCAGGAGGTGCGACGACCCCGTTCGCTCGATCTCGGTGATGATCGACGAAATGCTCGCTCCAATGCCCGGCAGCGCTTCCAGTCGCCCCTCCTGCACCAGCAGGGCGACGGGCTCGGGCCAGCTTTCGATCAGCCTGGCCGCCCGCTCGTAGGCGCGGGTCTTGTAGACGTTTTTCTCTTTCAGGTCCACCAGGCGGGCCAGGCGCGCCAGCACCTCCGCCATGGCTGTATTGTTCAAAGGGTGAAGTCAGCCTTGACGTTGCCGCTGGCGGGAACGTCGATGGTGATGTCCTTCTGCTCCACACGCGGATGCCAGGCTTCCAAAATGTAGTGGCCCGGCGGGACGTTCGATATCGTGTAGGTGTGATCCGCACCAGGCTTGGCGAAGAAGGGGTTCTGTAGGACTCGGATGTAGGCGTTCATGCCACTGTGAATCCCACAGAAGAGTTCCACGATGCCGGGTTCGTCAAACGATCGGCTCTTGGACGCCCCGCCCTTGTAGCCCGTCATTTCGAACTCATAACCCGGCGACTCCGAATAGACGTCGTGAAAGATGGCGTCCTGATTGGGAAAGTCGACGGTCTGTCCGGCCACGATGGGCAGCACGTCCGGTGCGAAGTTCTTGCTGACCTGCGCCATCTGGGCGTGGGTCGAAGGAATCTTGAACTCCTTCGGGTCGACCTTCACGATGTAGACGACGACGTTCTGGGTTTCGTCGCTTTTCGGGGCCTCGGACTTGTAGCTCGCATGGCGGGGCCCCTGGGGGCGGGTCTTGATGGGCGTCGTGATGTTGACGGTCCCGGTGATGGTGCCCGCCATGGCGGGGCAGGCGAACAGGAGAATGGCGGCAAGCAGGCGTTTCATGGGCGCCACGTTTGGCGGCGCCCACCGTGAAATCCTCTCTACGGTGGGGCAGGACTCAGATTGTGACTGAAACGAAGGCTCACCCAGATGACGACCGACTTCGATCTCTCCGACCCGACTTTCGTTGCCGTCTACGACGAACTCCCCCTGTGGTCGTCCTTGACCGGAAGCCTGCTGCTGGACGAGGTTCCGCTGCGGGCGTCACGTCTCCTCGACGTCGGGTGCGGTACGGGATTTCCACTCCTTGAGCTGGCTCAGCGGCTGGGCCCCTCGTGTCGAGCGACCGGCCTCGATCCGTGGCGTGCTGCATTGGATCGCGTGCGGCAGAAGATCGGTCGGTTGGGCCTGGAAAACGTCGAAGTCGTGGAGGGTGATGCGGCGGCCATGCCCTTTCCCGATGCGACGTTCGACCTGGTGGTGACGAACCTGGGCCTGAACAATTTTGCCGACCCACACTGGGCCCTGGAGGAGGTCCGCAGGGTCTCCCGCCCGGGGGCCACGCTCGCCCTGGCCACCAATGCTCGGGGACACATGGCGGAGGTCTATCGGACGCTGTCGGACGTGTTGGCTGCCGAGGGTTTGCATGACAGTCTGGCCCAGCACGGGTTCAAGGTGACGCGGATCCGTCGTGGAGAGGCCACCATGCGGTTTGCCGACGGCACGGCCCTGCTGCGGCACACCTTCATTCGGCTGGGATTCCTGGCAGGGTGGAAAGACGTCGTGGGTCCGCGAGACGAGCGGGTCGTCTTTGAGCGCCTGGAAAACGCGTTCAACCAGGCCGGGGATGTGCGCCTCACCATCCCCCTCGTCTATGTCGAAAGCCGGTCAGGCGTCTGAGCGCTTCTTCTTGGGCCGGGCCGCCAGCGCAGCCAGCCGTGCCTCGGCCTGGTGCACCTGCGCCTCCACGGCTTCGGCCCGTTCCTCGGCCAGTCGGACCAGCGCTTCGATACGCTGGAAATCCTGTTTGGAGGGCATCTCGGAGGCGTCGACCATCTGGCGAGTGAGGTCCAGCATCTTGCGCTGGCCCGCCATGAAGTGGTCAGTCGAGGCTTGGGTCATCTCGACGTAGGCCTGCGGGTTCATGAGCTGGGTCCAGGTCTTGAGCGACTGATCCCGGCATTCTCGATATAGGCTTTCCATGCGCGTGCTTCCTTTTTTCTCTAGTATACGGGCGCCGGTTGCAGATGTGTTGCAGGGGGGCCGAAGCCCCCCGCACGAGTCAGGGCTTCACCGCAGCCAGGGACAGCTCGATGGTCTTCTCGACGTAGCCCTGCAGGACGTCCTGCTGAGTTCGGACGATCTCCATCGCCCGATCCTGCATCTTGCAGCCTTCTTCGTAAGCGATACGGCCTTGCTCGGCGTACAGCTTGAAGAACTTCTCGCCGGCCTGGCGGGCCTGGGTGCAGAGCTCCATCTGGCGCTTGGCGGGGGTGAACATGGCTTCGGTGATGTCATGGGCGTTCATGGTCGATTTCTCCTTTGATTATGTGTTTGAACGGGCGGCCATCCAGGCGCAAGCCTGTGGCCATAGCTTGGTGTTGGCGCTTCGCCCGACGGTCAATCCGATATGCCCGGCGGGAAAGACGATGCGGTCGGCTTGGGGCAGCAGGTCGGCAAGTGGACAGGCGGTCTCCGGCGGCACCAGGTGATCGGCGCTGCCGGCGATGACCAGCACAGGACACTTGATGTGGTCGAGCTTGACGGGGGTGCCGGCGATTTCCATGCGGCCCTCCATCAACTGGTTTTCTTGGAAGCATTTGGTGATGAACTCCACGTAGACGGCGCCGGCCATGGGCACGTTGGTGTACACCCACTCGTCCATCGCGAGGTGGTTTTCGACATAGGCCGGGTCGTCGAGGTGGTCGTAGAGGTCGGCCCAGCGGTGCATCTTGCCTTCGGCCCGCAAGAGGGAGAAGCCGTCGAAGGCCCAGGCGGGGGCGTTGCCGTTGGCGGCCACGATGTCTTCCGGCTTGAAGTGGGAGCGGTCGCAGCCCCAGCGGTAGAGAAGCTGTTCGCTCTTGAAGCACACGGGGGCTCCCAGCATGACGAGGTTCCGCACTCGCTCGGGGTGCAGCGCCGTGTACATCGCCGACATCGAACCGCCCATGCAATAGCCGAGAATGGTCAGCGACGGCTGGTGGCTGATGCGGCAGACCTGCTTGACGACGGTGTGCAGGAGGAGGTTCAGGTAGACGTCCAGGCCGCTGTCCCGGTCTATGGCATCGGGCACGCCCCAGTCCAGCAGATACACGTCAAAGCCGGCGGTGAGAAGGTTCTGCACGAGGCTGCGATCCGGCAGGAGATCCATGATCGCGGGCCGGTTGATGAGGGAGTACACCAGCAGGATGGGGGTCTGGTAGCGGGCCGGCGTGTCCCGCCCGTAGCGGTAGACGGTGAGGCGGTCCCGCTGGTAGACGACCTGCTTGGGAGAGCGGCCGATGTCGACCTTCTTCTCTCCGGAGGTGAGCTGGAGCCAGCGGCCCCAGGCGACTGCATCAAGCGTTGACGTTTTCATACGCCCATCTTACGGAGGCCCGTTGCACGGCTGTTGCAGGTTTCTGGAACCTGTTGACCCGGATCACGTCCCTGCGATGGTCCCCTCGCACGGAGTGAACTTTGTCGAAAGTACACCCACCGGTGGGGGACCGGGTTTCTTGGTTTTCTCGAGCCGGGTCAGTGCCTGGGCGACCTGCGGCACAAAGTCCTTGCTCTCGATACGGTCGGCCGTGAAGCTCAGGCGCGGCAGGCCCAGGCCCCAGGCTCTGCGGGCGTCCGAGTTGGCCGTGTACGTGTGGTATCCGCTGTCGATCTCGAGGTCGGCCCACACCTGGACCCGCGGTCCCCGCCACAGCAGGAGGTAATCCATTCGGCGTTCGGTCGATTGACTGACCACCGCCACCGAGACCTGGGGAATGGCCACCAGCGTGCGATTCTTTCCCACCATCATCAACGCATGGCGCCAGAGATGACCGGCAGCACGAAACGTTTCCTTCTCCACCACCAGGAGGCGGCATCCAAGATCGACAGGACGGCAAAATTGCAGGATCGCTCCATTCCGCAGAAACTGCAAGGCCGCTGCCAGTTCGAGGGGCGAATCCCGTGGAAAGGCGTATTCCATCTCGTCTTCTACGGCGGGAGACATGTGGGCCGCGGCCACCATCGCGGCGTCTACGTCTTGCAATGTGCCCTTCACCGGATAGGGTGGCAGGCTCTCGCTGGGGACCTTGTCGACGGGCGGAGGGGTTGGAACCGTCCACAGGCGGCGCAAGCCCTCCTCGGATTGTCCAGTAGTCTGCGCCAGCAACGGCAGACGTTCCTCCGGGAACGGCTTCGTTCCGGTCTCCCAGCGAACGACCACTGAGCGGGCCACTTGCAAGGCGTTGGCCAGGTCCCTCTGGGACCAGCCCTGTTGCTGTCGGAATCTGATCATGAGTCGGCCGAGAGCGTTCCACACGTAAGCACCTCCGTTTGGTCCCCCACCAGAGGGGGCACATTCGCACAAGTCCACTCTGGCAGAGGGGACCATTCAATCCGCAAACAGGGTAGCTCGGTGCGCTCACAAAACGCTCACATATTGAG
>DASYBA010000538.1:0-3403 GCA_036501005.1 Candidatus Xenobia bacterium
GTCGGTTGGAATCGAGCACCCAAAGAAGCCGTCCGGGGCCAAGCAAATGCACCCCCCCGCCTTCGAACATGGACTGCAAAGCTGCGGATTGTAGTTCCCCGCAATGGTGCATGGGCCGCCGAGCTGGTGCGTCTGGAAGAGCCGTATGGCCTTGGTGGGGTTGGCAGTGCAGCTCGGCTCGAGGCAGAAACCGTCGGAGCCATGGATCTGATCGACCCCGATCCGGGTAAAACACGGGAACCCCTGGCTGCAGACAAAGGATCCGCCGCAACAGTGCTGGTTGTTGATGCCCGTGATGTTGATGAACACGGGCGTGGCCTGGGCGGAGGTTCCACTCCCCAGCCAGAGGCCCAGCGCCAGTACCGCCGCCGTGGCCCACTGTTTCAAAGCCCGCATGTCCCCGCCTCCAGATTGATTATAGTTCAGGATACCTTGGGAGAAACCCGGCTGCCAAGGATAAACGACAACCCTGGCCGGTGGCCAGGGTTGTCGCGAGCGATCTGCGGTCAGTGCTTCTTCTTCTTGTGCGCCGACGCCCACAGAGAGTCGAACTGGGCCTGGTGCTGCGGGGTCAACACGGCCCGCACGGCGTCACGCCGCTTGGCGCCTTTCATGGTCGGATCGTCCATGATCTTCTGGACCTTGGCCTGCTCGTCGGTGCCGAGCGAGATGCCAGACAAGACCTTTTTCATGGTCTTGCCCTGGTCGACGGGCGGCGCCTTCTTGGTCGCGCTGGTCGCCGCTGGCGATCCAGCCGCGGCCGGGCTCTGGGCCTGCACGCCGGCGGCCGACGTCAACCAGAGGGCGACGGCCAGGGTCAGAATGTGGTAGAACTTGATACGCATGGTGTGAACTCCTAGGCTAGATTCTGGATCCAGTTCTGGTCGTCGGCCTCTTCGGCCTGATCGCTGACCTGAACCTCGTCCCCGGGCTGGGCCCGCTTCTTGTGGAATTCGGTCGCCCCGTCGGCCCGCTTCAGATACGACGTTTTTTCAACGAAATCGGTTCCATTCGGTCCCCACGTCCGGTACTTCGTCCAGCGCTTGTTGCCCTGGCCGTCGTCCTTCAGCAGTTGGACCTCCCCGGCCCCGGTCGCTCGGAACCCCTCGACCAGGATGGTCACCAGGCCGTCCTCTCCGAGGGGATCCTCGACCGTCGCCTGTCCCTTGCCTCGCACAGCCGCCGCGACCTTGCCGAACTCGTCACGCAGCCTTTTGGTGGTCTCAGCATCTACCGTCTGGTTCATGTTGGCCTCCTCACAGCATCGCCAGCAGGCCGCTGTGATGGCTCTGCAGGTGCTCGTGCACGAACTGGCCGATGTAGGGCGCCAGCAGAGCGGCGATTTGCTCGGCCTGGGTCGGATCAAGACCGGCTCGCTGGGCCAGGTACTCGCCCAGGTGGCCGACCAGCAGGCCGAGCCCGCCGTCCTTGATGGCGCCGCCGAAGCCGTCGCCCTTCAAGAGACCGCTGACCATGCCCATGAGGGCGTCTTTGCCGGCGTGGCCGCCGAGCAGGTTGAACAGGCCGACCTCCGGCTGGGCCGAGCCCGCCGTTTGCTGGGTGAAATGTTCCGCGGCACCGTTGGCGGCGTGTTGCAGCAGGGTCTGCGCCTGCTGGGGGTCCAAGCCGTTATTGGTCAAGGCCTGGAGCGCCTGCTGGCCCTGGTTGGATCCGAGAAAGCTCTGCATCATCTCCGCGATCATGGTGTTTGGTCCTCCTGTGCGCGATCTCTAAGGGCCGGCCGTTTCTGTGCGCCTCAGGATGGCTCCTTTGACTCGAAATAACTCCGCACGACGTCCCGCCAGCGCGCTCACTTCCACCGCCCGAGTCGTATCGACTTCGATGAGATGGCCCATCCGCATGGGGCCGTCATATTCGGCCCACTGGGCATCGCTGAGTTGATCAAATGGGTGGGCCGGATGGTAGCAGGGTCGCACCGCCCGAGCTGAAAATCGCTGCGGACCCGCGGGCAATACGCTGCGAGCTTCCACAGAATCTCCATGGCGGCCCCCCCGATCAAGTGCGAAAACGGCACGTCCCCGGCCTGGCCCCCCACCGCATCGAAGAGCGTCTCCTTGACGTCGTCCTTGGACAACAAGCAAAACCCCAGCGCCGCCGCCAGAGGGCGGGCCAGGGTCGTCTTGCCGGCGCCCGGTGCGCCAGATACGATAACGATTAGTGCCAGAAGGCTTCCAGCATGCCCCACAGGTCCTTGGGCTTGCTGACGGCGACCCCGGCCCACGCGAGGAGCACCAGCAACCCGGTCGCCAGCAGCAGACCGGGCGAGGTCAGCCCAGCACCATTTTCGAGAAACAGGTCCAGCACCACCACCAGGAGCACGACCACGACGGCCACCGCCGCCAGGAGCGGGCCCTTGGCATGCGACGACGTTTGAGGAAGAATCGCCATGTCCACCACCTCCGGGTACTGCCATTATCGCGCTCCATTGGCCGGGCGACCAGGGCCGAAAAAAAATCAAGCCCCTCATTCATGGGAAGCTTGACGCTGGCGGAGACCCGGCCGGCTGAAGACCTAGGGGTTCGTCTTCATGAACCCCTGGTAGTGTCTCATCATCAGTCGGGCCTGGATCTGTTTCATGGTGTCCAGTGCCACACCCACGATAATGAGAATGGACGTGCTGCCCAGATAGAACGTCACGCCCGTCCACTTCATCAGGAAGGTGGGGACGACCGCCAACACCGCCAGGAAGATGGCCGAGATGAACGTCACGCGGCTGAGAATCCGCTCCAGCAGTTCGGCCGTCGGCCGCCCCGGTCGAATGCCGGGAATGAACCCGCCGTACTTCTTCATGTTGTCCGAGACGTCGTCCACCTTGAAGGTGATGGCCGAGTAGAAGAAGGTGAAGAAGATGACCAGAGCGGCGTACAGGAGATTGTAGATCATGGTATCGGGAGACAGCGTGTCCCGAATAAACTGAACGAAGGACAGAACCACGTGGTTGCTGGAGTTTCGCAGCCACCCGGCCAGGGTCGAAGGCAGATACATGATGGAGATGGCGAAGATGATGGAGATCACGCCCGCATTGTTGACCATCACGGGAATGTAGCTCTGTTGTCCGCCATACACCTTGCGGCCCACCTGGCGCTTGGCATAGTGCACCGGCACTCGACGCTCGCCCTGGGTGATGAACACGATGGCGGCAATGAGCACCAGGAACACCAGGAAGAAGACCAGCAGGGAGATCCCGAAGGCCGGCGTGCCCTTCAGCTTCTGCAGGTTGTCGGCCAGGTAGGTCGGATAACGCAGCACGATACCGGCGAAGATGAGAAGCGATACGCCGTTGCCGATGCCTTTGTCAGTCAACATTTCGCCGACCCACATCAGGAAGCACGTTCCCGCCGTCAGCGCCACAGCCACCAGCACGTAGTACTGGATGCCCTTG
>DASYBA010000539.1:0-6540 GCA_036501005.1 Candidatus Xenobia bacterium
TGCCGGCCGGTCATCCCACCAATACCAAGGTGGCCGCATGGTATGCTCGGGCAGGTTGTCGAGGGGAAGACCTCTATCGGAACGGTCCGCCCGAGTGGAAGGCCGGTATCGATGATCCCGACGTGCTATATTTGAGCGTACAGCCCAAACGCCGCAAGAACCCCCTCCATGTCGTGGACGAAAACGGTGTCGTGGAGCGGGTGCTCAATGGGCCCGCTTCATCTTTTCGAACCCACGAGGGAAGCCGGCTCTTCTGGTGGCTCTGGAATGCACGCCAAGCGATGGAGACGGAATGGCTTGCACTCACTTCCGAGGCTCTCCGGCGAGATCCAGACCTGGAAGAACTGGTCCGACAATACAACAGAACTGTCTGGCCCCCCTACGGACAGCAGTGGCCAGGCGACGACTTCTCGGCGGTCCGTCGACTCCAGATCGAGCTGCCCCGCAAGCACTGACGCTACATCCACCGGCCGAGCCCCGGGTGCATGAGGACCGTGCGTACCCCACCACGTTCTGCCCGCCGTGCAACGTGTCTTCGCCAGGTCCGCACAATGCCCCCATGTGCGGACGCCAGATCGACACGGCCTCCGGCCCGATACAGCATTCCCCTTCCAAAGCTGCCTCGCCACCCATGGACGCCCGCACACGGCTACCAACCATCCGACAGTCCAATACCCGTTCAACGGGACGGATATCTACCCAGTACGACAGGTATACCCGAACCGATAGGCAGGTACCCGCCCCACTGGACGGATACGGGATCCGGGTGTCTGTACCGGTTGCCGGCCCGGACGGGCAAGGGACGTGGGCCGTGGGGCCAACAGGGTCAGATCTCTGGGGGAGCCTCTCAAGCTATCTCTGTCTCAGACGTCAGCCCGAGCCAGGATTCTAACATCCCCCGGAGCATACCCACGCGTGGAAGAGATCGCCCGCGCGTTTCGAGCCCAGGGAAACCCCCAGCACGCCGCCTCCCAGAAAGCTTATCTGAAGAGCCAGTGGGCATTCCACGGCGTGAACGTTCCCTGCATGCGGGCGGAGGCGAAGGCGTTTCGCAAGCGACACCCCGACATCGACATCCGACCTCTGGTGGACGAGGCGTGGCGGTCCGACTATCACGATCTGAGAACCGTGTCGATTGAGCTGCTGGTGTTGTATCGCAAGACGCTTACCGCAGCCGACGTCCCCTGGCTGGAGAGCATTCTACGGCAGTGCCCGAACTGGGACCACGTCGACCACCTGTGCACCAAGGTGCTGGGGCCCATGCTGTCGGATGGGCTGCTAGAACGCCGTACTGTCAACTGCTGGGCGAAGGACGACACCTTCTGGGTGCGGCGGGCAGCACTTCTGGTGCAGCTTCCTGCCCTGTCGAAAGGCGGCGGCGACTTCGCCTGGTTCTCCCGACTGGCTGTGCCCATGCTGCAGGAGAAGGAGTTCTTCATTCGCAAGGTCATCGGATGGGTGCTCCGCGAGGTCAGCAAGAAGCGCCCCGCCCTGGTCAGCGAGTTCCTCGAGAAACATCTGTCGGACGTCTCGGGCGTGACCTTTCGGGAGGCCGTGAAATACCTACCCGACCATGACCGGTTACGAGCCCGCTGGCGGCCTCACCCAGGTTGAGAGGAACCAGGCTCATCCGCTCGGGGTCCAAGCCGAGGATGGCTCTATGCGAGTCCCGCCAGGGGAGAGTCGGTTCCCAGCGAGCACCGCCGCGGGAGGCGCCTCCACAGGATGGAGGGACAGGCGGCCCTCTCGACAGGGGGCCCATGTCCTCGTGGCGTAGGGGCTAGTCGCGGGCGTCTGGATCCGTCGGCGGCGGCGGGGCCGGGCTGGAAGCCGCCATGGGGTGGCTTCGATCCAGCGGCAGCGCCTCGTACGCCGTCAGGAACCCTTGCATGATGTCGGGGTGGTCGACGTAGTACGCCGCGTGTTTTTGCAGCTCATCTCCTAGTCCCAGGTCCGTCTCTCGGATCTGCTTGACGTGCCCCCGATACCCATCCAGCGCCGTCAACTCGCCCTGGATGTCTTCGATACGCTTTTCTTCCGTCGGATGCGTTCGTAGCCAGGCTGGAGGCTTGCCCCCCTTGTGGTTCTTCTCTTCATCCCGAAGCTTCTTGAGCGTCAGCACGAACGCCCGGGCATCGTAGCCCGCCGCATAGGCGTATAACAAGCCGCCATGGTCCGCCTGCGACTCAAAGTTCCGGCTGTAGCCGCGATTGAAGATGGTCGACATGGCGTTGGCGCCCAACTGCCCCAGCCCGCCGGTCGCCGCTCCGACGATCACGCCCACGATATTCATCGTCTGCAGGGAACGATAGGTTCGCAGGATGTGATGGTTCTCGCAGTGCGCCATCTCGTGCCCCAGCACCGCCGCCACCTCGTCATCCGACTCCAGCCGTTTCAACAACCCCGTCGTGATGAACACGTAACCCGCCCCAGACGAAAACGCGTTGACCTCTTCGCTGTCGAGCACCGTAAACACATAAGGAAAGTCGCGGATGTCGCTCGACGCGACCAGCTTCTCGCCGATCCGATCGATACGCGCCTTGATGGCCTCGTCCCGACACAGCTTGTACTCTCCTTCAATCCGTGACGACAGCTCCCGACCTAGCGACAGCTCCGTCTTGTCGTTCTGGATGAGGCCGTGCGAGCGGGGGAAACAGATGCTGCACGGCTGGTAGCCATGGGCCCGAGCCTCGTCGGCGCTGGCGAAGTCAAGACAGTTCTCGGCTTGCACGTGGTCCGCATCGGCTTTGTGGTATAGCTTGCTGAGCACGTTACCCTTGACGGGTTGCGTGGCCTCCGCCCCCGTGTGCGTCAGATAGCCGTCCACCACGTCGGCCAACTGGGACAGCGTCGCCTCCGCCGTCTTGCCCTGGACCGCCCCCAAATCATGGCGGCCCTGCTTCGACAGATCGACCAGCACGGGCTGCATGGGCGGGTTTTCCCCACTTCCGATACTCACGTCGACCAGCCACCGGCTGGGCACGACCTGGTTGACATACGACGACGCCGTCAGCAAGTCGGGGGCCGCCAGCAACGCCGCCCGCTGCGGGTCGGCCAGCAGCGCCGGGCCCCCCTTGAACACCAGCCCCGGGCGGTCGAGCACCGTCACCACCCGGCCCTCCCACGTCTGCGATAGACTCGCACTCGCCAGCCCGTAACCGTCGGTGATCACCACGCCAACCGACATGGGTTCATCCGCCGACGCCGCACATGTCATCAACCCGACCGCCAGGGCCGCCACCGCCAAATACCTCATGGGGCATGCATTGTGGCCCCGGCCGTTCCAGGCCTGCCAGGAAGATAATCTGTTCACATTTTGTCAATCGCCTGGCAACAATGTAAACAGTATGCTCAGCTAGTCATGCAAGCGCTAGCCCGCATCAACCGCAGCCCCCTCGTCACCAGCAGCCCGAGCCCCGCGGCCCTGGTGCACGGCTACCCGAAAGACTACCTGGACACCAGCGTCCGCCCCGAGGCCGACTTCTATCAGTTCGCCACCGGCGGCTATCAGGCGAGCCATCCCCTGAGCAGCAGCAATTCCACCACGGGCGCCTACCAGAATTTGCGGGCCCACGTCAAGGGTCAGGTCAAGGCCATCCTGCAGCAGGCCGCCGCCCAGCCTGCCGCACCCGGCACGCCCGATCAGCTCATCGGCGACCTCTACGCCAGCGCACTCAACCAGAAGCAGTGCGATGATGCAGGCTTCAAGCCGCTCCTCCCCATCTTCAACCAGATCGACCAGATGCAGGACCTCGGCGATGAGCTGGCCAGCCTCCGCAAGCACGGGCTGGGCACCCTCTTCGGCTTCGGCGCTGAAGCGAACCCGCAGAACCCCGACCTCGAGATGGCCTCCACCTGGCAGGGTGGCCTCGGCCTCCCCTCCAAGGCCTACTACACCGACCCGTCGCACCAGGCCGCCCGAGACGGATACACGGCCTACATGAAAACGCTCTTCACCCTCTCCGGGGACGACCCCGCCCAGGCCGCCCATGAAGCCGCCGCCGTCATGCGCATCGAGACCCGGCTGGCGGCAGGTGCCCTCTCCCCCGCCGAGCGGCGAGACCCCGTCAAGACCTGCAACGTGCTCAGCACCGGCCAGCTCCAGGCCCTCACCCCCAACTTCGACTGGAAGCGATACTTCGGCGCCCTGGGCCGCCCCGACGTGCAACAGGTCAATGTCGAATCGCCCGCCTTCTTCAAAAACCTCAACAGCGTGCTCCAAGACACGTCGATGGCGGATTGGAAGTCCTACCTTCGCCTCCACGTCATGAGCCAGACGGCGGAGTATCTGTCCAAGCCGTTCGCCGATGCCGACTTCCAGTTCAACGGCCGCGTCCTCTCTGGCACGCCGGAGCAAGCCGAGCGCGACCGTCGCATGCCCGGTGTGGTGGACGACCTTCTGGGCGAGGCCGTCAGCCAGAAGTATGTCGAGAAGTACTTCTCGCCACAAGCCAAGGCAGCCGCCACCGAGCTGGTGCAGAATGTCAAAGGTACCCTGCGAGACCATATCGAGAAGAGCTGGATGTCGCCGCAGACCAAGCAGGAAGCCCTGCATAAAATCGATACCATGAAGGTACGGGTCGGCTATCCCGACAAGTGGGGGTCCTACGACGGTCTCCATGTCGATCGGGGCCCCCTCGTCGAGAACGTGCTCCGTATCAAGGCCTGGAACGAGGCCAAAGACCTCCAGCGCATCGGACAGCCTCGGGACCATGACCACTGGCCCATGACGCCGACCACGGTCAACGCCTGCTATAGCCCATCCGACAATAGCGTGACGGTGCCCGCGGCCCGCCTGCAGCCTCCTTTCTTCGATCCGAAGCAGTCCATGGCCATCAACTACGGGGCCACTGGCATCACCATCGGCCACGAAATCACTCACGGCTTCGACGACTCCGGATGCCACTACGACTGGCGCGGCGCCCTACGCGACTGGTGGCAGCCGCAAGATAGCGCCGTGTTCAACAAGATGGCGGCCGGTGTCGAACACCAGTACGACGGCTACGTCTACGACGGCGAGCACCTGAACGGCAAGCTGGTGGAGGGCGAAAGCCTGGCCGACCTGGGCGGCGTGGAAGTCGCCTACGACGCCCTGGAGAAGGCTTTGAAATCGCACGACACAGGCGCCGACGGCTTCACCCCGGAGCAGCGGTTCTTTCTGGGCTGGGCGCTGGTCAGGGAACAGATTTCCCGGCCCGAATCCGCCCACATGCAAGTCGAGACCGACCCGCATCCTCTGGGCCAGTTCCGGGTCGACGGACCGCTGTCGAACTTCGAGCCCTTCTACGAAGCCTTCGGGGTCACGCCCAAGGACCCGATGTGGAAGCCGGCCGACCAGCGCAACCACGTCTGGTGAGAAAGCTCCTCTGGCTCCTTCTTCTGGTCGTTCCGGCGTTTGCCGAGGCCCCCTGGGTCTTGCAGCCCCAGTTCGAGACACGGCTGGCCCCCACGGTGCACGTTCGGAAAGACGTCTCGGCTGACGCCACTGTGCGCCTCTTTCTCCAGGTCTATCGCATCGCCGGCCCCCGTATCGGCTGCCGCCTCGTCGACCCGGCCGACCTTCTCACCCTGTCGGGCAGCCGCGGTCTGACCTCCTGGAATATGCGGTGGCCGGTCCTGACAGGGGACGATCTCCAACGGCTCGAGGCTGTCGATCGCTTGCTGGCCCCACAGGGCATCAGTGTCGAATGCTCAGGCCCATCCCTCGATGAGGAAATGGTCAACCTGGCTGGGGTCGAACGCATGTGCAGGACCTCCCACATGCCGGCCACGATTCCCTACGATAGCCAGACGGGATGGGTGGGCTACTACCAATGGCAGACGCAGCAGATGAATGCCTACGACCAACAGGCTCCAGTGCCGCAGCAAAACCGGGACCACGTCTACTACGGTCTCATGCTGGGCTATCCCGACCGCGCCATCCTGGGCTACATGCAATACGATTCCTCCAGCCAGAACGCGCGGACCATTGCAAGCGACATCCCATTCACGTCCTACTATGAGTGCGGAGTGCCCAGCTTCAATTTTCTACCCGACGATCTCGCCGCCGTACAGCCCACCATCAAGGCCTGGGGCCGTCTCCTGCAGGCCATCTATCGGCATCCGGCCATGGTCCGCTTGGACGCCGACCCGGCCTTCCGCCAAGCCCGCCGCGCCTTCCTGGCTATCGACAAGGAGCCAGACATGGGCTGGTGGAGCGACGAGCGAGGCCGCCTCGGCATGTGGTCAAAAGACCAGTGGGCCACCTTTCGAGCTTTCAGGGACAGCGCATCAGACCGCCACGAGCAGGTTTTCCAGGCTTGTGCGCCTCGCCTGACGGAGCTGGTGCGGCAAGATGCCAATACAGACGCCCTCCTGCAGCTTTGCAACGAAACCGCCGCCACCTTGCACGTCGAGGCGCTCTTTGACGCCAACGTCCTGTACCGCTGGGCGGAACTCGGCTACTACGTGCCCTCTGGCCCCCATCACGACTTCTTCCAGGCCGCGCATGACGCCCACCCCGCATTCTTCAAACGCTGGAAGGAGCCGTCGCCCAGCCCC
>DASYBA010000540.1:0-4430 GCA_036501005.1 Candidatus Xenobia bacterium
AATCTTGCCCAGAGCGCCGGCGCCTTTGCCCAGGATCTTGCTCTTGCCAGCCAGCGCGGCGGCCTTCCCCCCGATTTTGGCGAGACCACCCTTGAAGGCGTTCACCGTATCGGCGCCGCTGGCCAGGGCTCCCCCCGAGCTGCTGGCCAGGCCCGTCGCCCCCGACTGGATCTTGCCGTGCATGAGCTGATGTATCGCACTTCCGATACCGACGGCGCTGCTGGCCAGACCCGCCGGGCCTGCGTACTTGAGGAATCCGTCGGTGCCGTGGTCCGCCGTGGGCCCACCCCGCACGGGCACCCCTTTGACGTGGTCGTGAAGCTGGCCCAAGGCCGTACCGACCGCGCCCAGCACGTGGCCGTCGTGTCGGGTCAGCGTCTTCACAGACGAGACCGCGCTGGTCGCCGCATCGTGGCTCTGCAGGGCGCCTTCGCTGGTCGAAGGCTGCTGGCCGCCATTGTGCTTCTGCTTGCCGTGGGCAGCGGGATGCGCCGGGGCGTGCCCGGCCTGATGCCCATGGGCGTGTCCGTGTTCATGCTCGTGCGCCTCGTCCGACAGATGGACGCTGTCGTGACCCCGATGAGCATGAGACGCTGGGGTGTGGTGGGCCGGCGCCGCATGATGCGAGTGACGTGCCGGGGGCGGGCGATGGGCGTGATGGATCTTGGTGTCTGACATTGCCGTTCTCCTCTGAGACGGCGCTCATCCGCAGCTCTTGTCCTCATGGTACCGCCCCTTCGAATTATCGGATAGCGTTCAATGATTGCCAAAATGTTGCCAGGCGGTCCGGTTTGTTACAATGTCATGCCTTTTTGTTAAGCGTTCGAAAGAAATGGCCCCCAGCGGAGCGCCCGGGGGGCGGAGCCCTCGAGGTAGGAAGAGACTTCAAGCCGTGGAAGCGGCGGCCATGTCATGGAAAACACTTTTTCTGGCTACCCTTCTGGCTCTCTGTCCCATCATGGCCAGGGCTGATCCCACCCCCCGCGTGGTGGAGGTCAAGACCAACGAGGCCATCCTCCGAGTCGGCAACACCGACGACTTCGATCGGTTGACCCCCCAACTGGCGGGGGCTCGACTCTCCGTGGTGCGGGAGGACGGCGACTGGTATGGCGTCGCGCTGGGCCCCAACCGCACGGGGTGGATCGCCAAGGCCGACGTCACCGCGCTCCCCCCGGAGACGCCGGCCCCCGCGGCCCACCTGGTCAACGTCTGGTGCCATCCCAAGAAGGACGCGGTCGATATCGACTTTGAGCTGTCCCAGCCCGTGGCCGTGGAGGTTCGTGAAACGGAACAACCCCCGACGCTGCAGGTTTCCCTCGCGACGACCACGCTGGTCATGTTCGAAATCCGCCAGCCCCACGGCACCGAACTGGTTCGCTCCATCGTGGTCGACCAGCCCGCCGACGGCGTGGCCACCGCCACCATCGCGCTCTCCTCCCCGCGCCTGTGGGGCTACCACTTGACCCGCAGCGCCAAGGGGGTGACCCTGGAAGTTCGGAAGCCCCCCACCCAGGACAACACGGTCGTCATCCTGGACCCCGGCCACGGCGGGTCCGATACTGGTGCGGTCGGTTTGCATGGGCTGCGGGAGAAGGCCGTCAACCTGGCGGTCGCCCTGGCGGTTCGAGAGCGCCTGCAAAAAGCGGGCATCAAAGTCGTCATGACGCACGATACCGATGCGGCGGTCGCCGCCCAGAAGCCAGACGAGCTGGCCGCCCGGGTCGCCGCCGGACGAGCCGCCCGGGGCACCGTCTTCGTCTCCATTCATCACAACGCCCGTCCCAAGGTGGAGGACGGCCGGGTGGCGCACGGCACCTGGATCTACTTCTATCGGCCGCAGAGCCGGACCTTGGCCGCCGCGCTCGCGGCCCCGGTCGCCCACGCCATCCACGAGCCCGATTACGGGCCCATCTGGCGATCGTTCCACGTCATCCGGCAGTCCGACATGCCCGCCGTCCTCATCGAGGTCCAGTTCATCAGCAACCCCAAGTGGGAACAAGACATGCGCACGCCTGAATACGTCGCGCACGTGTCGGCCGCCATCGCCAACAGCATCCGGACCTGGCTCGGGGAGACCCGATGATTTTCGACTCGCACACGCATATCGACTCAGACGACTTCGATGCCGATCGAGATGAGGTGATCCAGCGGGCACGCCAGGCTGGCGTGAAGTTGATGGTCGATCCGGGCTGCGACGTCGCGTCTTCAGAGCGAGCCGTCTCGTTGTCCGGCTCAGTGTCGGAAGTCTACGCGGCCGTGGGCATCCATCCGCACTCCGCCAAGGCGGCAGACGATGCCGCCTTCGATCATTTGCGCACCCTCTACTCGGCCCCCAAGGTCGTCGCGGTCGGCGAAACGGGTCTGGACTATCACTACGATTTCAGCCCTCGAGAGCAGCAGCGCGCTTCGCTGGAGCGGCATATCGAACTATCCCATGAGACCCGACTACCTCTCATTCTCCATTGTCGAAACGCCGAAGACGATCTGATTGCCATGCTCCGACGGCTGGACGGCGCCCGGCACGGGGGCGTGGTCCACTGCTTCACCGGTCCCTGGGAACACGCTCGCACACTCCTCGACATGGGCTTTTATATCGGTATCACCGGAATTGTGACCTTCAAGAAGGCCACCGAGGTGCACGAGACGGCCGTCAACGTCCCGCTGGACCGACTGCTGGTGGAGACCGACGCGCCCTATCTGGCTCCCCTCCCCCACCGAGGCAAGCGGAACGAGCCCGCCTACGTGTTGCACACGGTCCAGCAGATTGCATCGCTGCGGGGGGCGTCCGGCGAGGTGATATCGCAGGCCGTCACCCAGAACGCCCGGCGCCTGTTCAATATATGACCTTCACGGTGCTGGGATCGGGCACGGGCATTCCCACACTCCGCCGGGGTGCGGCGGGTTATGTCTTGCAGGTCGGCGCGGACGTCTTGGTGTTCGATTGCGGCATGGGTACCGCACAACGGATGCTGCAGGTCGGTATCGATCCGGTGTCGGTCACGCACCTGTTTCTTTCCCATCACCATCCCGACCACTGCGCCGACACGCTGGCCCTGCTTTTCGCCCGCCTCCTCTCCCCTCCCCGACCGCCGCTGCGGTTGTACGGGCCCACCGGGACAGAGGCTTTTCTGCACCGGCTGGTGGGCGCTTTTCCTGGCATGACGGCCCCGGACTGGGCGATCTCTGTGGAGGAGAGCATGGTCCTCCAGGTGGCGGGCGACGGCTGGAAGGTCGTCAGTTCACCGGTCGTGCACGGACGGGTGCCGGCGATGGGGTTCCGTATCGAATCGGGTGGGCGATCCGTCGTCTACACGGGCGATACCAGCGAGTGCAGCGAGGTGGTCACGCTGGCCCGGGGCGCCGACGTGCTGCTCTCCGAATGTTCGTATCCCGACGACCAGCCGAGCCCCTGGCACCTGACGCCGTCGCAGGTAGGCCGCCTGGCCACCCGGGCGGGCGTGGGACAGGTGGTGCTGACCCACCTCTACCCGCCGTGTGAAGGCGTGGACCTCCCCGCCCAGTGCCATGGCAGCTATTCCGGCCCGGTCACCGTCGCCCAGGACCTCACGCGCATCTGACCGTGACCGGGTCGCATTCGGCCCTTGAGGCCTATCCACGCCGCCTGCTGATTCTTGGTCCCCCTCCCGAGAGGGCACTTTGGCCAAAGTTCACGCCCCGGCGGGGGACCATTTGCAAGCTTTTGCTATCATTGGAAGGTGGCTAGATTGACGGTCAACGACCCTGACTTCCTGAACGAAGCGAATCTCGTCGTGTTCGCCGGCGCGAACCTCGCCCTGGTATTGTGGTTTGCGCTGGATTGGATGCGTCGAGAACCATAATCAGCATCGGGATCACGACATTTGTGCTTCGATGCATCGGATAGGCCTCGGTCCTTGGTATTGTCTTCCTCGTCCTGGTAGTCGGGGCGCACCCAACATTTGGGCCGCCTCCTCGCTGTGAGTGTTGCGGAACATTGTTCTGACGGCTCAGCTCTGAAAGCGGCATCATGACGTCATGATATCGCCACCGCAGACCCCCACCTCGGGGTATGTGCCCCAAAAACAAGCGATTCTCGGCGTCAGCGTTGAAACCGTGTGCTATAATCGGGTGGATGAGCACGCGGGGAAGATGGCTTGCAGCCACGATCGGCATCGTCGTAATTCTGCTCACCGCTTGCACGGCTACGGGCACCTGGGCACATCTCCGGCGGCACGTCACCCACGTGCGGCAGGAAGACCCCGACGGAATTCATGCAGATGCATTGTGGTCCAGACCAACGGCAAGGAATCAGCGTATCTAGTCTGGTGGTGTCAAGGCGGCGGTTTCGGTGCGCTTATGCCGTGGCAAGGCCAATGGCGCTGGATTGGCCTTGGCCGGGGGCCCAGGCCTCTGACCCCGTTCCCATGACGATTTCGGCTCTAGGCGCGGCC
>DASYBA010000541.1:0-3288 GCA_036501005.1 Candidatus Xenobia bacterium
CGGTCCCAGCACGACTGCGCAGACAGCCTGCGGGCTGTTGGCCTCCATCGCGGCCTCACCTACCGACGATGTTCGCCACCACGAGAGCCTGGCCCGGGCGGCCACCTGGCTGGAAGACCACGCGCAGGACGGGAAGTGGTCCAACGAAGCTGCGCTATACACCAGCGTGCCGCAGATCGACTATTACGAAGCTCCGTTCATGACACACTGCATCGCCACCTTGGCGCTGCAGACGTATCGAACCGCACTAGACAAGGGCGCCAACGCCGCCGTCGCCAAGCTGTTCGGTTAGACCGGGGGAAGGTCCTTTTCGTCCTTCTCAAAGCGGAGAATGAGACGTCCCGTGCTCGCCAAGTTGAAAGCGATACCCGTTACAGGGCTATGCAGCCAGCCGTCCAGCGCAGGTTGAACGGAGAGATACCCCTGGGCACTCAGTTGTCGAATGTCGACCGCTCGGCTGTCCCGCTCGACAATCCACACCTCGGGTACGCCAAGCCTGGCGTACCACTCCAGTTTATCATACGTTTCATCGCCCGGGCCCTCTGCCATGGCCTCGGCCGTCACAGGAAGCACTGTCAGGGCCAGGGAACCCGGGGGGCGTGAAGGTCATGGAAGCGCTGCTGGTCCTACCGCGAGTGGCCATGAGCCTGATGCTCGATGCCGCCAACGGGGGCGTAGAAATCTGTACCCTGGGGTTGCGGCCCTGGTGGTGGCGGATGCGCTGGGACGCGTTGAGACTGTATCCGGGCGGCGGCATTTCGATATGGCTTCGAGAAGCCCACCATCAGGCGCAGCCCATGGCACAGCTCAGCTTTGGTGAAACACCGGTGCCCTGCTTCCTTCACATGATGCGTCAGATAGGCGCCACGCCTGACGACCTGATGGTAGACCTGGGGTGTGGACGTGGCTTGCACCTGTTGGCGGCAGTCCGTGTCTTCGGGCTACGGGCCCGGGGGGTCGATCTGCTGCCAGGGTTCATCAGCCGCGGTCGGACCCTGGCCCACGGCGCCGCGGTCGAATTCGTGCAGGGCGACATCGAGAGCGCCGACCTGACGGGCGCGACCATCGTCTATATCGCATCGACCGCTTTCGAGCCGCAGGTACGCGCCGCTCTGGCCCACCGGTTGCTGCAGCTCCCGCCCGGCACACGCATCGTCACACACGACTGGGCGTTGACGGGCCCCCGCCTCCTGGAGGAACGTCGCTATCCCCTGTCGTGGGGCTGGGTCGACGTCCGCTTCTACGCCCTCTAACTTACCAAGCTGCCTGGGCCACGTCGGTGTGGTTGAAGTCAGCGCCTTTGAAGAGCAGCGGCTCCCCCGAGTGCACTGCGAGCGCGTACGAGCAGCAGTCACCCAGATTCAAGCCGGCTGGATGTCGGCCTTTGCCAAAGCGGAGCCACGCCTGCCGAGCCAGTTGGACCTGATCGACACTCATGGCCACCACTTCGATACGGGCGTGGTGCAACAGCAGGTCAACCTCGCGTCCGCCCGCCGGGCCTTTCTTCGTCTCCAGCACCATGGCCGTTTCCAAAACCGACACGGCGGCCACCAGTCTTTTGGGATCACGGGCCAGGGCCACCGCCATTCTGCCCGCCTCCGACTCGCCCATGAGAATGGCGACCAGCGCCGAGGAGTCTATCACCATGGGCTCAGGCGGGCAGGCCGTGCTCATCCCACAGGAGGAGTTCTTCGACGGGCCGGGCATCGACGTCGGGCAACTCGCTACAGCGACGCGAGATCTCCATGACGATCTGCTCCAGCGGGACCACTGCCCGGCGGCCGCGTAGTCTTTCCAAACGTTCCTCGAGAGCCACAATCACAGCCTCTGTCATGGTCTCCCCAGTCTCGCGGGCAACTTCCGCAGCCAGCCGCTCCGCCTTGGGATTCTTGATGCTCAGGGCCATGTCTACCTCCTTCTACCTGCTTTTCTACATTCTACCACGAAGCCGGCGCGGTTGGAAGGCTTAGGTACCGTGGCGCAAGCAGTAGCCGAGTGGCTACCATGGTTTATCCGCGCTGCCTGCCATGAAAGGGCTTTCCTTGCGACCAGACAAGTTACCAGGATCCTGGCAGGTCGAGGGAGAGCATGGCACATCACAACTACCGCAATCTGGTGCTGGTCGTCGCCATTGTGGCGCTGGGCACCGTCCTCTGGTGGGCCGTCCGACATCAGCAGCACGTCACCCCCGAGCCACTCACCGGGGAGCATCGGGCCGTCGCCTACCAGACGCCTCCCGTCAAACCGGGCGCCACCCCGCTGGAAGTCGTCTTCAAGAGCCCGGCCGGGCCGGAATACTCCACTGAAGGAGCCCCCACCATCGTGGCCACCTTCAGCCAGGCCATGGTTCCCCTGGGCGAGGTCACCCAGGACGGCGGCCTGAAAGCCTTGCAAATCAGCCCCCCTCTGCCCGGGCGCTACCGCTGGATCGGCACTCGCACCTGCACGTTCATTCCCGAACACCTGCCCTATGCCACGCACTTCACCGTGACCGTCCCCGCCGGCCTGGTCTCGCAAGAGGGAAGCACCCTGCCGCAAGCGGTCACGTGGACCTTCGACACCACCCGGCCCTCCCTCGTCGCCAACTTCCCCTCGGACGACCATGCCGAGCCGAAGGCCGCCATCTACCTGCGTTTCGATCAGCCCGTGCGTGCCGGCGACGTCCACCCCACCATCTCGCCCACCACTCCCGTGCACATCCGACAGGCCACCCCGGATGACGTCAACACCCTGGGCCAGGCGGGGTGGGGCGTTCTGGACGCCACCGACATCGTCGTCTTGCAGCCCGACCAGCCGCTCCCCCTCGGCACGCAGTTCACCGTCACCATTCCCAAGGGCACCATGGGCGCCCAGGGCGATCTCGGCACCGACAGTGACGGCACCGCCACGTTCTCCACCTATAGTGCGCTCAAGTTCGACGCCGCCGACTGCGGCAAGACCATGGATCCAGGCGACGGCGTTTCTTTCCGCTTCAACAACGCCATCAAGCCAGCGGACCTCTTCAAGCATCTGAAGGTCGACCCGGCCCCACCCGGCCCTGCTCCCGCCGACGACGAAGAGTCACCCAGCGTCTACCTGGCGCTGGGCTGGAAATGCAATACGACGTATCACTACACCATCGACGGCGACCTGGCCGACACCTACGGCCAGAAGCTGGGCCAGTCCGTGACGGGCACGTTTACCACCGGCCACCTGACCCGCTCCCTCACCTTCAAGACTGGGCTCTGGTCGCTGGAGTCTCGACTACCCCATGCGGTGCCGGTCGGCGTGGTGAACATCAAGAGCCTG
>DASYBA010000542.1:0-2878 GCA_036501005.1 Candidatus Xenobia bacterium
GTTGCTACTTTGGCACGGACACCCATTCGGACGGCCTCTGGCTGGGCGCCGCCGTGGCCGCCCTCGGAAACGTCCCAAGGCCCGGCTTGATCCTGAGGCTCGCCGCGGGTGGCCTGCTGCTCTTCTTCGGATTGACCCAGAGCCGGGAGTCGGCCTTTCCCTATCTGCTGGGCTTGTCGCTGGCCAACCTGGCCGCCGCGACGCTGGTCGCCGCCTCGCTGGGGCCGTCAACGGCCCGCTCCCTGCAGTGGATCGGGAAGATTTCCTACAGTCTCTACCTGTGGCACCAGCCGGTGGGACTGGCCCTGTCGCATCTGATGGCATCCGCCAGCTTGATCGGTATCGGCACCAAGACGGTGGTCTCGGTGGCGGCCGCGTGCGGCAGCTATTACGGCATCGAAAAACCGTGTCTGGCCTTGAAGAATCGGTTGCCGCCCTAGGCCCTAGGCCTGGGAGCGACGGCGCGACGGCGCCACCAGATAATACACGTAGGTGCCCATGCCGACGGCCCCCCAGGCCTGCATGAGCGCGCCTCTAGACCAGTACTCGTCCACCAGGCCGTGCGCAAAGCGTGCCGCCAGCAGGGCCACCGCCAGCACCACCAGCGTGGATCCTTCGCCCGGGTTGCGCTTGAGCGTCTGCAGCCCGAACCGCAGCACGGCCAGGTGGATGCCGAGAAAGGTCAGGCAGCCCAGAATGCCGGTCTCGGCCAGCGTGACCAGCACCAGGTTGGTGGCATCCAGTTCCTTTCGAACGCCCAGGCCGGTGCCGAACAACGGGCTCTCATCGAACATGGCCCGGGTCTGGTCCAAGGTTTTCAAACGGAGTTTGATGTTCCAGCGGCTGGCGCTGAAGTTGGTGGCATAGTCTCGGCTCTCCTGCGGCAGGCCGACCCATAGCAAAGCCAGGATGGGGGTCATGATGAGGGCCAGCTTGACCAGGGTGCCAAAGCGCCGGCGGCAGGCGAAAATCACCATCACGCCGACCAGAGCCCCCAGCCAACCGCCCCGGGACAGGGTCAGCAACAGCGCCCCCCCGACGATGAGCAGGCCCAGGAGCAGAAAACGGCCCTGCGCTTTGCTGCGCGATGAAAGCCACAACTCCGTGAATATGATCACCTGATTGGCCAGGGCCGCACCGTACACGTTCTTGTGCAGCGCCGGAAAGGAAAAGCCGCTGAACGTGCCCAGTACCGCCAGCACCACGCCCATGACCGCCGCGGCCTCTAGAATGAGGCGGTAGTCGGCCGGGTTTTCCAGCCACGAGCTGAACACGATGACCGCACACACCATGTAGATCCCCATCTGCAGAAAGGAGATGACGGCGGAATTGTGCCAGGTGAGCGCGGACGAGACGATACACACGACGAAGTAGAGGGTGACCCACGTCGAGATGGGCCCCAGCCGCAGCGGGCGCCCGGCCTTGAGACCGTGAAATATGCAGATGGGAAAGGCCAGAGCCAGGTTCAGCTCGGCGAGGGAGAAGTGCGCCAGCATGCCCCCGGACAGATCCTGGTTGAACGGTGCTGAGGCGAAGAGAAGCATGAGCGCCAGCGAGGGCCGGACTGAGGCCACCCCGACGTACAGGCAGCAATAGAGAATGAAGGCCAAGAGCGGCGAGGCGAGGGCCAGCAGATACAAGAACACCCCGACCGGGGCCAGGGCGAAAAACAGCCCGATGAGCCGCGCCTGTTGTTGTTGCTTGCCTTTCATGAGCCTCCGACCTGGGCGAGAATGGCCGACACCTGCCCGGCCCGCAACTCCCACGAGTTGTGGGCCGCCACGGCCCGACGGGCGGCCTGGTGCCGGTCCCCTTCGTCCAGCGCAGCTCGAACCTGAGCCACAAATTCGGCCGGAGTGCGGGTCAGTCGAACCAGGTCTGGGTAGTCCCGGAACCCGGCCACATCGGTCGAAACGACCGGCAGTCCTGCCGCCAGATACTCCCAGAGCTTAATCGGATTGAGGCTTTCTGTAAAGGGCGTCATCAAGTGCGGTACGATGCAGGCGTCAAAGGTGCGCATATACTCGGGCAAGACCTCGTATGGACGGGGTCCGGCCAGGAAGATGTTGGGGTAGCGTTGCAAGCGGCCGGGCGCCAGGTGCGAGGGGCCGATGAGGACGATGGACACGGAGGGCAGGGCCTGGGCCAGCGCCTCCAACAGCTCGAGGTCGACTCGGGCCGCATGGACGGTGCCGGTGTAGCCGACCGCCGGCGAGGGCCAGACGGCATCGGAGGGCCGCGCGCGACTGGCGTCGGACACCCGCTCGTAGTGGGCCAGGTCGACCCCATTGGGAATCAGGTGCAGACTTCGGCAGCGCCCGTCCTTCTGGGCGTAGAGGGCGTCGGAGCAGACGATGACGGCGTCGGCACGCCGCGTCAAAGCTGCATCCTGGGCGACCGTGCGGCGACGATCCTCCTCTTGCTGGGGAAACACGGTCCAGTCGTCGGTGACGTCGTAGACCACGCCGGCTTCGCCCAGGCGCCCCGCCAGGTGGCCTTGGGCATGATCGTTGATCCACAAGGTCGGGCGCGACATACCCAGCGTCCGACACAAAAGGCGGAGCTGGAAGCGGTGGAGCCACTCGTTGATGCGCCGCCCGGACGTCCAGCGGTTGGGCAGCACCTTCCAGGGGCGAAAGAAGGTGACGCCTGGATGGACGGGAACGGTCCAACGGAAATCCCGCTCCCGCACGGTTCGAGGGGGCCCCACGAACAGAATGCGGCGACGGCGGGAGAGGATGGCGCAGAGAAACTGGTTACGTCGCCAGATCTCGTCCCAGTCCTCAAGCGACACGAAGACCAGAGGGAGACAGGACTCCACGGGTGACGGAAGTTGAACACAAGACAGAGGGCTCCTCTCTCGTAGAGGGCTTGGACT
>DASYBA010000543.1:0-6449 GCA_036501005.1 Candidatus Xenobia bacterium
CCTGCAGAAGGCACGCCCGCCCCGCTGCCGTATGCAACCGGACTGCCTCGGTTCGATAGTTCATCTCGGGGTGCTCGACGACGATCTTGAGCCCCCGATCCACCATGCCAAAAACGAACTCGGACCCCTCCTGCTGGTTGAAGATGTCGACCTGCGCGAGGATGGTCGCCATCTTGATGTCGGGGTCGTCGGTGTAGATGTCAGCCAGGAGATCGATCGCTTCCATGTGCCGCCCGTCCCTGGCCAGGGCCATGGCGCGATGCACGTCCACCAGGTGCGGCTTGACGTCGGGACAGCGCCGAGCCTCTTCGAACGCATCGTAGGCCTCCGGGAACCGCCGGATGGTCGCCTGCATGTCTCCCAGCTCGAGCCACAACAGCCAGGCCTTGGGCCGCGCGACCACCGCGCCCGCCAGGATCTCGATCCCCCGGTCGGGCCTCCCCAGCCCCTTCCAAGCGGCCGCCTGCACCGACGGTGCATAGAGATAGCGCATCTTTTCAAGCTCGAGGCCCAGCGTCAGCGCCCGCTTGTAGTCCTCGGTGAGGAGAGCGTGCCGGGCCTCCGACACCTTCAGGTCGATCTTGTGGCGCCGATCCCGTCCCAGACCCCGAAATGGAAATGGCCGCAGTTGCACTAAGCTACGCTGCCTCACTACCGGCCTGGGGCCGGGGCTGCGGCGATGGGTCGGGGAGGACCACCGTGATGGTCCGTAGCTTGTAGTTGTGGGTCTTGGAGACGATGAAGCGCACCCCCTCGTACTCCAGCTCTTCGCCCTCGCGGGGAATCTTGCCCATCTGGTGCGTGATGAACCCGCCCAGGCTGGTGTACTCCGTCTCGCTCTCCGGCAGCTCGATGCCCATGAGCTCGTTGACCTCGTAGACCGGCGTGCGAGCCTCCAGCACCCGCACGCTGCCTTCCTGCGGCACGGCGTTCTCGGCGTGGTCGAACTCGTCTTCGATGTCGCCCACGATCTCCTCGAGCAACTGTTCGATGGTCACCAGGCCGGCCGTGCCGCCATACTCGTCGATGACAATGGCCAGCGAGGAACGCTCGCTCTGCAGCTTGGTCAACAGCTCCTGCACTCGCTGGCCCTGCGGCGCGAACACCCGTTTCTGCCGCATGACGTCGGCCACCTTGACGTCCGAATCGAAGGCCCGCACCCGCTGCAGCAAGTCCTTGGCGTGCAAGATGCCGACGATGTCGTCGATGTTCTCTCCATACACCGGGATGCGGGAATGACGCGTCTTGTTCACCAGCTCCAACGCATCCGACAAGGAGGCCTTGGCCTCGATGCAGGCCATGTCGACTCTTGGCACCATCACCTCCCGCACGACCGTGTCGCCAAATTCAAAGACGCTATGGATGAGTTCCTTTTCATCCCGGTGCAGGGCACCCTCCTGCACCGCCATGCGGATCTCTTCTTCCGACAGCTTGGTGACCGGGTGGCTGGACGGGCTACCCGTCAGCCGGAGCAGCGCCCTCGCCACACCGGTGAAGAGCCACACGACCGGCGACGTGACTCGCATGACCCACTCGATGGGTCGGGCCACCAGTAACGCAAACCGTTCAGCGTGGATGGCCGCCAGCGTCTTGGGCACGATTTCTCCGAAAATGACGATGACCGTCGTCATGACGATGGCCGCCACGCCCGTGCCGTAGTCACCGAGGTAGCGCACCGCGACGGCCCCGGCCAGGGTCGACGACAAAATGACGAACAGGTTCTCGGTCGTCAAAATGGTGCCGAACAGCTTGTCGTGGTGCTCGACCAGGCGCTCCACGGCCTGGGCCCCCTTGTGCCCTTTCTGGGCCAGGGTGTGAATCTTCAGCTTGTTGACCGAGATGAGAGCCGCCTCCGAACTGGAGAACAGTCCGACGAAGACGACGCAGAGGAGCAAGAGCACGATAATGCCCAGCGGCCCGAAGTGGCCGAAGTTGACGGGAAGCGTCGGTTCCTGCAAAAAGTAGAGTAACAAAATATGCTACGGCAGCCCGGTGTCCCGGACCGGCGAATGGACTGGGCTCCCTTCCTGGTCTACCATACCCCCCGAATCCTTTGACAACCCAAAAACCGTTCCTTTACGGAGGGAATTCCCGAGCAGCGCTTTGAATGACCGTCGGACCCATGGAAATCTCCAAGATCCTGGACGGCCTCTATCACGGCACCTATCCCCTCGCCCCCGACTACGACGTCCTCGCCGACCTGGGCATTCGGCTCATCATCAACATGCAGGCCAACCAGGGGCCGGTGGTCTCGTCCCCCATTCCCAACTTCTGGATCCGGACGAACGACAATCCCATCACCCGCATCCCCATCTACGACCTGGCCCGGGGCGCGGTGGCCGCGAGCCAGTTGCTGGACAAGAACGAGCGGGTTTTCGTCCATTGCCGCCAAGGGAGGCACCGCTCGAGCGCCATGGTGGCCGCCATCCTCATCACCCGGGGGCTGACGGCCGAAGACGCCGTCAAGCTGATCAAGAAGCAGCGCCCCCGCTCCAACCCCAGGCAGTGGTACATCAAGGAGCGCATGGTGCGATTTGAACGGCTGTGGCAGCAGCCTCGAGCGGAGCGCTCCCAGGTATTGCTGGACCTGGGACGCACCTCGCTGGAGGCTGGTCAGCTCGTGCGGGCCGCACGGACGGTGCGGCTGGCCATTTCGGCCCATCCCCGCAATGTCGAAGCGTGGGGCGTGCAGGCGGACATCATGAAGCAGGCCGGGCGAGACCTGGACGCCGAGCGGTTTCGGGCCGGCCGCCAGTGGCTCCATGGCCTGGCTTGAAGACTGGCAACGGGCCACCCTCCACGACCTCCGTACCCGATTGGGCACCATTCTGGTGAACGCCCAGTTGCTGGCCGAGGATGGGACCGCACCGGACACCGTGGGCGACCTCCTGCAGGCCGCCCGCGAGGCCCGTTCGCTGGTGCAGCGGCTGTCGATACCTCCACAAGCCGTTCCGACGGACCTGGACGCCTTGGTCGTGGAGGTGTCCGGCGGGCGAGTGGAGGGGGGTAAGGCCGGCCTTGTGCTGGCCGACCCTGGGATGGTCCGCAACATTCTTACCCACCTGGTGCACAATGCTCGCGAGGCGGGGAGTACCCAGGTGGTCTTCCGTCTGGGCCCAGGGTCCGTGACGGTCATCGACGATGGCCCCGGCCTGGCCCCCGAGGTGGCTGAGCGACTCTTTCAAACCCCTGTCTCCAGCAAGGGGGAGGGCAGGGGAGAGGGTCTCTACACCACTCGCCGACTGCTGCGCGGCCTGGGGGGCGATCTGCGGTTTGAGCCCCCGTCGACCTTCGTCGTGGTGTTCGCCTGTGCGTGAGCGGATTCTGCTGGTCGACGACGAGAAGCCGTTCTGCCTGACCTTGAAGCGGGCCCTGGAACGCCGAGGGTATCGAGTCGATACGGCCTTCGACGGCAAGAGCGCCATCGCGCTCGCCCAGGAGTTGGCGTTCGACCTCATGGTGGTGGACGTGCGCATGCCCGACATCAGTGGCATTGAGGCGCTGCAAGCCGTCAAGGACGTCCAACCTCGAGTCGAGGGCATCGTCATCACGGGCTACGCCAGCTACGAGGCGCCCGTCAATGCCATCAAGCTGGGCGTGCGCGACTACCTGGGCAAGCCGTTCGAACTCGACGAGTTCCTCGCCTCTATCGAACGGGTGCTCGGGCAGGCTCGCGAGACTCGTCAGCGCACCCGACAGACGAGCCGGGCGAGACAGGCCTATCTGGAGTCGTTACGCTTGCTGGCCCGCAGCTTCGGGCCGCCGTGTGAGCCCAACGGCCGGGCGCGATCCGCGGCCGTGGCCCTGGGACTGGGTCGCCAGCAGGCTGACCAGGTCGAGATCCTCGCCGCCCTGACCCGCCTGGGTCGCACCGAGAAACTCACGGACATGGGCCGGGAGCGGGCTCGGGAGCACTGGATGGTGCTGCAGGAGGCGTTGGAACCGGTCGACGAGCTGCGAGGCCTGCTGCCCGTGCTGCTGGCGCTGTACGAGAGGTTCGACGGCCAGGGCTTTCCGGATGCCTTGCAGGGGGAGGAGATTCCGTTGGCCGCCCGAGTGATGACGGCCGCCGCGGTGCGGGCCGAAGGGGCAGAGGCCGACGGCTGGCTGGATCCTAGCGTCGTCGAGGCCCTCGAGGTCGCGGCTCCGGAAGCCCCCGAGGGCGATTCCTCGTCGGTCTTGGAAGCCCAGTATGCGTCGCTCCTCCGTCTGGCGGCCGCGTATCGAGAGGCCGGCGACCCGCACACGGCCGCGCAGGCCCTGGACCTGGCCTCGGCCGCCGCGGCCCGCATGGGCGATCCGCAAAAACAGGCGTCGTGCCTGGTCCAGCAGGCGCACCTCCGATCCGGCCAGGCCGCCTGGGAAGCGATCCAACAGGCTCGGGAGGTGGCCCGCTCGGCGGGGCCCACCGTGCTGGCCCACGTCCGGGTGGAAGAGGCGAGAATCTGCCAGGCGCTGGGTCGCCGGGAGGAGGCCGAGGTGGCCCTCCGTGAGGTCCACAGCCAGTTTGAGCGGTGGCAGTGGCGCTACCAGGCGGTGCGGACGCGGCTGTTGCTGGCCGACGTCTATCGAGAGTGGCGCCCGGCCGAGTCGGCCGCGTGCCTGGACGGGGTGCTGCAGGCGTGCGCCGCCCACGGGTTCGACGATCTGCTGGTGTGGGAGTGGGCGCTGGCCGGGCCTCTGGTGGCGGGCGCTTTGGGGACGTCCAACGGGGCTGACCGGCAGCGGCTGCTGTCGGTGCTTGAGCGGGTCGGACCGGCGGCGCTCAGTTTGTGGAACGGCAGCGCCGCGCCGGCAGACGTGCGGGTGCTCTTCGACCCGTCGGAGGATGCCCCGGCGGGCATGCGGCTACAGTGTCTGGGGGAGTTTCGGGTCATGGTGGGCACCGAGGCCGTCCCCGAGTCGGCGTGGCATGGGAAGAAGTCGAAGAATCTGTTCTCCTACCTGGTGCTGCAGCAGGGGCGTCTGGTCTCGCAGGACGTGCTGCTCGAGGTCTTCTGGCCCGATGCGACCGAAGAGCGGGGGCGACACGCTTTGCATCAGGCCGTGCACCGACTGCGCAAGGGTCTGGAGTCGGTCGCACCCGGCACGTCGAGCTACGTGGTGCAGCAGGCCGATACGTACGGATTCGATACGAAGCGGCCGTATCTTTTGGACGTGGAGACGTTCGACAAGCAGTTTTCCCGCGCCCGGTCGTCCCGTGAACTCGAGGCGTGGCTCGAGGCCGAGCGGGTCTACGGCGGCGAGCTGCTCGCCAACGCACCCTACGAAGACTGGTGCGGCGAACTGCGCGACCGGTGCCAGCAGAAGTATCTGGAGGTGTTGTCGGCGCTGGCCGCGGGCTATGAAGCGGGCGGCCAGTTGGAGGCGGCGTCGGACTTTGCTCGGCGGTTGTTCGGCCTGGACATGTCTCGAGAGGAGTCCGCCCGGCTGCTGATGCGACTTTTGTGGCAGGCGGGTCGGCGCGACGACGCCCTCAAGGTCTACGCGCAGTGTGCCAAGGTGTTGCAGGAGGAGGTCGGGGTGGCGCCCCTGCCCGAAACCCGCCAGTTGTACGAGAAGATACTGCGAGGTATGGCATGAAGAGGGCTTTGGGGATGGCCATGGTAGGGCTCTTGCTGTTGGGAGGGGTGAGCCAGGCGCAGATCGGGGAGAGTCCGTCGCCCCCCGGGCTGATCATCGTGAACAGTCAGGGGCAAGCAGAGGCCTTGTTTGCCAAGGTTCGAGAAGCACTGGCGGCCGATTGGGGCATATCGGTCGAGCGAAAGGTGAACCTGCACCTGGTGAGCGGACCGGAGATGGATAAGTTGTTCTCCGGCAGTCCGTACCACGGGGCGGAAATCGGGCTTTACCTGCCGGGCGCCGAGCACAACGTCTATGTCATGAACGACTGGGGCCAGGACATCTGCAGCGGTGTGATGGCGCACGAGTACACCCACGCGTGGCAGAACGAGAAGTGCCCGGCGAACCAGGAGCTGGCCATCCGGGAAGGCTTCGCGGTGTGGATTCAATACAAGTACCTCGACAAGATCGGCGCCGGAGCGACGGCCCGGCCGCTCCTGGAGTACGAGGATCCGGTATACGGGGTGGGCATCAAGACCATGCTGGCGTGGGAAGACAAGGTGGGCGCCAAGAAGATGGTCGACCTCGTGCAACACGTATCGAAGATCTCCGACGGCCCGCACTGACGATCAGGCCAGGACTGTTCGGGGCGTCAACGAACCTTCCAGGGACATGCCGGAGTTTGTGTGCGTGGTTCAGGGGCCGTCTGGAGACGTAAACCGCGTCGTGGTCTACGCCCGGGACGTGGGGGTGGCCATGCGGCAGGCGGCCCAGGGGGGCGGTCTGGTGTTGTCGGCCTCCCCATCCTATCAAGCCTCTGCCACCACCTTGCTGCAGGCCGACGGCACCAGCGAGCTGCCTGGCTCGGCAGATGCCGGCCCTGGGCC
>DASYBA010000544.1:0-8356 GCA_036501005.1 Candidatus Xenobia bacterium
GGGGGCGCTGACCGAGAGACGCCGTCCGCCCTGCACCGGTCGGGACGTCCAGAAGTCGTACCAGAGGCCGGGCGGGAGGTACACGTCCCGGCGCGTCGCCCCCGGCTCCGACACGGGCGCGAGCAGCAGGCTGTCTCCGACCATCAGCTCGTCGTCCAGGTCGGCAGTGTTCGGGTCCCGTGGAAACTCCAGTACCAGCGGCCGGAGCCAGGGGACGCCCGTCCGGTGGGCTTCTTCCATGACCGTGTAGAGATACGGCATCAATCGATAGCGAAGCTGAAGAAACTTGCGGATGATGTCTTCGTACGGCTGCCCGAACCGCCACGGCTCGTGGTCGTAGGCGTCGATGCATTGGTGGTTTCGACACAGCGGCGTGAGAAAGCCCAACTGGTACCAGCGGGTCAGAAGCTCACCGTTGCAGCGCCCCGAGAAGCCCCCGATGTCGCAGCCGATAAACGTCTCGCCGCTCATGCCGAGGGAGAGAAATTCGGGCAGGGTGATGCCCAGATTGTCCCACGTGCTGCGGTTGTCTCCGGTCCACATGGTGGCGTAGCGCTGGATGCCGGCGAACCCGGAACGGGTGATGATGAAGGGGCGCTGTCGAGGATGGAGCCGCTGCAGCCCCTCAAAGGTCGCGCGGGCTTCGAGCAGGGCAAACAGGTTTCGCATGCGGGCGTAGGGAGAGTGTTGGCCCTGGTCGTCCCAGACGACGTTCTTCCACGCCTCGTCGGGCTTGTCGGTGAAGTCGGCCGGCTCGTTCATGTCGTTCCAGATGCCGGCCACCCCGACGTCCAGGAGCGCGTGGTGGAGGTCGCCCCACCAGCGGCGGGCCGCGTCCAAGGTATAATCGACAAAGACAGCGTCGCCCGGCCAGACCCGCCCGACGTGCACCTTGCCACCCTTCTCCCGGAGGAAGAAATCCGTGCCGTCGTTGAAGGCGGCGTAGTGGCCCCCCGGCTCGTATTTGATGCCGGGGTCGACGATGGTGACGACGTGCACGCCCTGCTTGAGGAGATCCGCTATGAGCTGGCCCGGGTTGGGAAAGCGGGTCGGGCTCCAGGTGAAGACGCGATACTCGTCCATGTAGTGGATGTCGAGATGCACGACGTCCAGGGGCAGCCTCTCCTGTCGATAGCGGTGGACCAGTTGTTCGACCAGGGCAGCGGGATAGTACGACCAGCGGCTTTGCTGGTGGCCCATGGCCCAGGCGGGCGGCATGGGGGGATGTCCGGTCAGGTCGGCATAAAGCCCGAGCACGTGCTTGAGCGACGGTCCGTACAGGAAATAGTAGTCGATGTCTCCGCCTGCGGCGCTGAACCGGACGGTCTCGTTCTGGTCGCTGCCGAAGTCGAACTCGGTCTTGTAGCTGTTGTCGAAAAAGATGCCGTAGGCCCGTTGATCTTGCCATCCGATATAGAAGGGGATGGACTGGTAGAGAGGATCGCTGCCATACGTCCAGCCCGGATTGTCGGTCGTCCACATGGTGAAATGGCCGCGGCGTTTGTCCAGGTGGGCCGCCTTCTCGCCCATGCCGTAGAAGTGCTCGTCGAAGCCGAGCGTCTTCCAGACGGTGACGCCGGGATCGCCCAGGTCCATGGGTTGGAAGTCCTCGTTGATGGCGTGGCCGTGCCGGTCGAAAAAGCGGATGAGCAGGGGAGAGCGGTTGATGGAGACCTGTAATGCCGCGGTGGTCAGCGTGACTGCGGTGGGAGTCTCGGCGATATCGAACGACGGCGTCGTCCAGTGCTGTGACTCGTCTAACGCCCAAGAGTGATCCGGCTGCAGTGCCGGCTCGTTCCGTACCGCGCGGACCCGCACCAGATCTGGCGCCAGGACGTGCACCTCGAGGCGAGCGTCCTGGCACACCAGTTCAAGCCCGTCTGGAAGCCGCACCGTGCCTTGCACGTCCGGTATCGGATCGGCGGCGGCCGCCAGCGTCAGGAAGGCGAAGAGGAGGAAGATGCGCAAAAACATGGGCCCGGGCGTTCGGTCGCCGGGTCCGGCCTCCTGCAGGGTTGGTATGGGGGGCTCTTGAACAGAGCGGCCCTCGGAAGGAGATAACACAGATGAGTCTTACTGCAGACCCCAAGACACGGGTAGCATTCAAAGTCAAAGATTTGAGCCAGGCTGAGTTCGGACGCAAGGAAATTCGGCTGGCGGAACACGAGATGCCGGGGCTGATGGCCCTGCGCAAGCAATACGCCGGCAAGAAGCCGCTGGCCGGCGCCCGGGTGATGGGCAGCCTGCACATGACGGTGCAGACCGCCGTGCTCATCGAGACGCTGGTCGACCTGGGCGCGGACGTGCGCTGGGTCTCGTGCAACATCTTCTCGACCCAGGACCACGCCGCTGCGGCAGTGGTGGTCGGGCGGGGGGGGACGCCCCAGATGCCCATGGGCATTCCCGTGTTCGCCTGGAAGGGCGAGACGCTGGAAGAGTATTGGTGGTGCACCAAGGAAGCTCTTGTCTGGCCCGACGGCCAGGGGCCGACGCTGCTGGTAGATGATGGCGGCGACGCCACCCTCGTTCTGCACAAAGGCCTGGAGTTCGAGAAGAAGGGCTCGGTGCCCGCCTTTGACCCGAAGAACGATCCGGAAGAGTGGGGCGTCATCCTCGATCTGCTCCGCAAGGCGCAGACGGAAGACAAGGGCCTGTGGCAGCGGGTCACCAGCAAGATCGTCGGGGTGAGTGAGGAGACCACCACTGGCGTGCACCGCCTCTACCAGATGATGGAGGCTGGCACGCTGCTCTTTCCCGCCATCAACGTGAACGATTCCGTGACGAAGAGCAAGTTCGACAACATCTACGGCTGTCGACACTCGCTCCCGGATGGCCTGGCACGGGCCACCGACGTCATGTTGGGCGGCAAGGTCGCAGTAGTGTTTGGCTATGGCGAGGTCGGCAAGGGGTGTGCCCAGGCTCTGCGGGGCCAAGGGTGCCGGGTGGTGGTGACCGAGATTGACCCCATCTGTGCGCTGCAGGCGGCCATGGAAGGGTTCGAAGTGACGACGCTGGACGACGTGTTGTCTCGAGCCGACATCTTCATTACGGCCACCGGCAACAAAGCCATCATCACGGTCGACCACATGGCCAAGATGAAAGACAAGGCCATTGTGGGGAATATCGGCCACTTCGACAATGAAATCGACATGGCCGGCCTGAAGAAATTCCCCGGTATCGAACAGATCAATATCAAGCCGCAGTATGACGAGTGGAAGTTCCCTGACGGCCACAGCGTCATGGTGCTGGCGGAGGGTCGGCTGCTCAACCTGGGGTGCGCAACGGGCCATCCCAGCTTCGTGATGTCGGCTTCGTTCACCAACCAGGTGATGGCGCAACTCGAGCTGTGGCAGAACAAGGCCAAGTACGAGAAGAAGGTCTACATGCTGCCGAAGAAGCTCGACGAGCAGGTGGCCCGCCTCCACCTGGATCAGCTCGGCGTGAAGCTGACCAAGCTGTCGAAAGACCAGTCCGACTACCTGGGCGTGCCCGTCGAGGGCCCCTACAAGCCTGACCACTACCGCTACTGATGTTGGACGGGGAAGAGCAGGTTCGCAGCGTCGCACCTGACCTCCCTTTCGACACATGGGGCACCCTGGAAGACCTGATGCGGTGGATGCACCGCTCAGGTCTTTCTTTACGTTCCATGGAACGGGTGGCCATGGACGAGTACTGTCACGACGTCCTGGTGCCGCTATCGGACGGGAGATGGCTGTCGGTCGGCTGCACGTGACATGGCACCTTGACGGCGGTCGCCGTCTGGACCCAGAAGCCCACCGCAGACGAACTGCTGCAGGAGCGGTGGGACCGCGGCTGGCGCCCGCAACCGTCGCTATTGAAGTCAGGCCCGCAGATCCTCGGCCACGCGGCTTGTCGGGTCGGGGAGGACACCGCAGAAAAGTAGGCCCGCTATCGTTGGCAACCTCTGCGGATGGTTGCATCGGGATTCCGCAACCCGGGCGATGGCTGGGCGAGTATCGGGTGTGGGTTGCAGGGGCTCAAGGCGCCTGGGCGACCATGCTAGGGTTTGCGGGTTCGGATGGCCAACGAGGTCCCGTGAACTTCCGTGGAAGCTTTGACGGCACGCTCGTCACAGACTTTAAGTGTCGTCTGCCGCGGCGGCGCTGACAAGCCCGGGGTCTTTGCCCATGTGGGCCACGATGGCCTCGAACAGCCGGAGCAACGGCTCTTCGATATGAGGGCCCTCCAGAATGCCCAGCGCCCGGGTGACCGCCTCGAAAGTCGATAGCCCATCCGATCGATGCTGCGTGCGCACTCGATATTGCGACGGCAGACCCGGCGGCAGGGTCACGTGGGGGAGGGCCTGCAGGGCCGGCTCTCGCCGGGCCATGCGGCGGGCCTGCTGCCACGTGCCGTCCGGAACGACCAGGGTGACCGGGCCTGAGGTCTGGAGCGGCACCGCGTCGTCAAAAGGAAAGAGGAGGACGGCGGGCGGGCTGGCCGGGAGGACCACCAGAGGGTCGCCCAAGCCCCCCCGTCGCCACCGCTCGCTGTTCGACAGGGCCTTGAGCAGAAAGTGCGTTGTATTGGACGGCTTGTGTTGCTCCTTGACATGACTCAACACCACCAGGTGAGTGGTGGTGTTGAGTCGTGGGATGTATTCACAAACACAGAGACCGACATGCATCCGACATCGGACGCAGCGGGTCAGGTAGTTGGCTCGTGGCGTGTCGGATCCTCGCTAGTGCTGCCAGTTCTGGTTGTGGTATTGGTTTTGGTTTTGATCGTGCCAGTCGTGATCGTGATGCTCGGGCAGGTCGATGTCGGTCACCCGCCATGAACGCCAACGGTGGCTGTAGTGCACGGTCAGAGCGACGTCTTCACCGGGGTGCATACGCCACCAACGATGCCGAGCATCCTCACCGAGTCGGTCTCGATCGACCGTGTAGGTCTGCTGGCCCCACTGGTTGCTGTTGATGGTCAACGTCGGGGGCTGACCCTGCTGATTGACGTACACGATCTGGCCCCAGACTCGGCGCTCATCGTCGTCACGCTGGGCGTGGGCCGGCGGGATACCGAGCGATAGCAATGAACCGAGCAACAATAAAAGAGCAGCTCGTCTTTGCATGTTTCCTCCCGTTTGCGTTTTGCGTCGCCGATGGTTCACGGCGGAGAGAAGAGATCCTGGCTGAGATTCCCCTTCTTCATCGGGCGCTCGCCCCGCTCATTGCGTTCCAGGCTGACCACCCGCCACTGATTCCAGCGCGGGTTGAAGAGCAGGTGCAGGCTGACCGCATCACCCGTGTGGAGGTCCCACAACAGATGGCGCGTGTCGTCGTTCATGCGCCACAGATCCACAGTGTACGTCGTCTGACCGTCCTCCTTGTTGAAGACGGTGATGGTGGCCGGTTCGTGGGTGACCGATCGAACGCGCCCGGCGGCCTGGTGTTCGGCGTCATCGGCGCGCACCGGGGCGATGCCCAGCATGGCCAGCATGGTCAAGGCCAGAATGAGGACTCGGCTTTTTCTCATGGGACCTCCGACTTGTTTGGTTGAGACCGAGCGGTTGGCCTTCAGGGCGCGGATCCCTGCACGGCCGTTCTCTGCAATGCGTCTGGAAAGCCCGTGCCGCTGATACACTGTAGACCCGGCAAGTGGACGCCGTACGCCGCATCCAGGTTGGTGGCGGCCCGGGACAGGATTCGCCGACCGTCGGGGGCCGTGACCCAGCCTTCGATGCGCACCGGATGCCGGAACAGCCACTCCGGGTTGAAGACCTCGCGGCCGGTATCGACGCCGGCCACCACGAAGTGATTGGCAATCTTCCCGTCGGCTCGGAGATCCGTCGGCAGCGTCTCGGTATCGTAGACCACCAGACCCCGCAGGAAGTCGACCAGATCGTCCCGGCCTCTATCCGATAAACGTTCGTAGCGGGCTGTCACCTGGGCGGCTTCCCCCCCATGGCGGCGGATGACCGAGTCCAGGTCGAGGGAGGCCCCGTCGTGTCCGAAGCAGTTCTGGCTGCCGACGCCCCACAGCGGCGTGGTGCGGAAGTGGGTCAGCGTGCTGCCGTCGTATTGCATCTGGTGGAAGGCCAGGCCCAGGTCGTGCTGGCGGAAGTCGCTATACACGCCGTGTACCGTGAAAGGCCCTGGCTGCGTAGGTCGAAGCGTTCCCTCCAATTCGCTGTGCCGTTCGGCGACGTCGAGATGGAAGAAGCGGCGGTCCTCGGGCAGGCGCCAGTCGGGCGTGTGGCACGACAGGCACCCGACCTGCCGGGCGATGGCGAGGCCTCTAGCGAATGCGGTCGAGTGGCGTTCGGCGGGCGCCGGGTGGTTGAGGAGATAGAACTCGGCCAGGTCCAGGTCGCCCTCGCTGATTTCTTCGGGCACGCCATCCCGGTCGGGATCTTCCAGCGACACGCCGTCGGAGCCCATCACCTCGCCTACGTCGCGAGTGGCGCCGGTATAGAATTGCTGGGCGCCTGCGAGCGAGACCCGGGCGAGGCCGTCGCGTCGAGGTTCCTCGTTCATGGTGGGATCGCAGGCCTGCAGTCCGCTATGGACGTCCCAGGCGTTGGCGGTCACGGCCCGCAGCGTGGAGCCCAGACCCCCCTGCCCGACCTGGTCACGCTGGCCGAAGCCGAACACGTCGACTTTGAAGTTGTAGCCGGCGACGCCCTCGTCTTGCATGGAGCGGGCCCATGGAATGCGATGGCCGTCGCGGTCGACATACCAGACGTAGACAATGGAATTGAGAGCGGGGCGGCCGTTGGGTCCGATGGCGAAGCTGCCAAATGAGAGGACGTGCCCCGGGCTGCTCTGGACCTGGGCCGCGCCGCGCGCTTCCGAGCGTGAAATCCAGCCCTGGTGATCGTGGTCGGCTTCCGATAGAAGCTGGCGGCGGATGTCCTCGCCGATCATCTCGATTTCACCGCCGCCGAAAAGGTGGGGGGTGCGGCGACCGTTCCCGCCGTTCTTGGCGATGATGGCCCCCATGCCCATGTCGCGCCACGGCGTGTTGTGGCAGGTGGCGCAGTTGTTGACCTCGTCGCGGGTGCCCATGCGCGTGCACTGGTCGTCGAGACTTTTCCCGGCCAGTTTGCCGGCCTCGCCAAAGGCGCCTTCGCCGACCGAAAACTCCCGCAGGGTCAGCTCCCGGCCGCGCTGGTAGGCGAGCCACGGATCATGCTTGACGAGCCAGCCGGTCGTGCCGGGCAGCCGATCATCCAGGCTGTGGATGGCCCGCACCCGCCGGGTCTTGACGGAGCGCCCCGATAGATCCCGGGCCTGATCGAGCGGGTTGGAGAGGCTGCCGCCCGGGCGTTCCGTCCCCGGAATGAGGCGGGGACGGTCCCCCTGGTTGGCGAGCAGGGTGCCGCCAGTGAGGGCGGCGAGCATGAGGAGCGGTAGCTTCTTCATGGCGGGGAGGTGGGGAGGATCTCGGTGTAGTCGATGTCTTCCCGCAAGCCGAGGACCTTGGCGGGCACCAGGGTGAGGTCGTGGGTCATCTCGGCCTTGCCGAACTGCTTGCGGAACTTGGTCAGGTACCAGTTGGGCTGCAGGTAGCCCTTGAGGAGGCCCAGCTTCTTGACCTCTTCCGGGGGGGCTTGGCGATCGTAGCTGAGCGGGTTGATGATGAAGCCCATCTGCTTGTCGTCCAGGCGGTGGGCCCATTCCAGCGTCCCGCCTTCCGCGGTGGGCTGGGGCTGCATTTTCTCGACCATGGTCTGCCACTGGTGCTCCTTCGCCGTGACCTTCTCGGGAATAGCGTAGGAGAGGGCTTGCGACCACATGTTGAGGAAGTTCGGTTCGTACGACCAGGCGCCCGTCATGTCGACCTTGTCCTTGGCCAGCACGTAGAAGAGGGCGTCGGTACTGGTGGGGACGCTGATCTGCGTGATGTGCAGCGGATACTGGATGTTATCGGATTTGAACTTGAAGCGGGTAGGGGTGACCTCTCCGGTGTAGCTGCCGTCGGGGTTCTTCTTCATCTGGCGGGGGTCGATCTTCATGACCGTGAAGTCCCACTTTTTCTGCACGTAGTAGTCCAGCGTGGATCGGTCGCCCGCATAAGAGTAGCGGTTGTCCTTGAGCCACTGGAAGAGGGCGTCGGCCTGGTCGGCCTGCAGGATCTTGTAATCCAGGCTGCCGACGACGCCGTGCTCGAGGACGATGACGTGGGGCTGGCCCTCGGTGACGCCCTGGTTCGCGGCGCGAGACGACATGGGGGCCATCATATACATGGGTCTGCGCTTGTACTTGCTGAGGTCCATCGGTTCGAGGATGGTGAAGATGGCGAGGGCCTTGAAGAAGTCCCGCGGCATCTCGTTGAGACGAGGCCGGGTGGGGGTCGGAATGACCATGCCGAAATCGGTGGCGTTGCCCTGGAAGGT
>DASYBA010000545.1:0-3075 GCA_036501005.1 Candidatus Xenobia bacterium
TGACGGTCTTGTTCAGCGGCCTTCGATATGGCCTCAGGGCGCGGGGGTACGAGGCGTTGGGGGCCTTTGTCGACAAGGCACGGTCGACTAGCCAGGCGCTGGGTTTGAAGGACGTGCAGTGGGTGTTGGGCGACTTCATGGCGGCCGACCTGTCGGATTGCACGGTGGCGTTTCTGGCGTGGACGACCTTTCCAGACTACGTGCGGGCCGCGGCGAGTCGGTTGGTGGAGGGCCTGGCGCCGGGGGCGCGGGTGGCGACGCTGACGCATCCGTTGAGTTCGGCGGGGTTTGAGCTCATGGACAAGGAGCGCAAGCGGTTCTCGTGGGGCTACGCGACGGTGCACTACTATCGAAAAATGTCGTGAAGCGACCCGCACACGCACGGATGGCGGTTGCATGACCAGAGCCCGAGTGATGGGATTCCGCATGGGGTACCTGGACGTTGACCGGGCAGGCTGGGAATCCATGGCCTTGAAAGCCTGCGAGATACGGGACTGGGCCCAGCGAACCGCATCCAGCGACGTTTTCAAAGCAGTAGAGGCGGCCGCACACATTCCGCTTCCCTGGTACGCGTGCCAGGCTTTGGCCACGATCGCGGAGGTAGACGCAGCACACAGGCGAGAGCTCCTCGATGCAGCGTTTGAAGCAGCAGCGCACGGCCACGACGAGTACCAGCGCGTGGCAGCCGCCTCGTGGCCTCTTGGCGTCGCCGTTCGGACGGGTGTTGCCAACGTCGCAGGTCAGCGTTTACCCGCGCTGCTGGAGGACCTGGAAGGTGAAAGCAACCGCGGGAGCAAGGCGTACGCACTGGATCGTCTGTTGGCCGCCGTATGGAACACGCCGCTCCGCCCGTTGGTGGTGGGTTCGATGAAGACGGCGCTTCAGGATTCCGCGGGCTGGCTGGAATCCTACATAGCCTCGCACATGGTGTATTGGTTGGCAACCACATGCGGCGATCGACCGCTTGCACTCGAGTTGCTTGAAGCAATCCCCGAGAATCGTTTCAAGCGGCAGGCCCAGCGGCGTCTGCAGGCCGATGGAGGCCAGGGTTAGGCTGCTGGCAGGCTTTTATCTGCCGTAGCCTGTCGGTATTTTTGCCGGCTCCTGGTTTACCGTGCACCGGCAAAAATATCGACTTTGCATGGTCAATACTCCCTATCCTTCGGCCATCTATCGGAAGTCTTCACGCAGGGCTGCCCATAGACGGCGGCTGCAGTCGGCCTCACTCAGCGTCGCAGGATCGATCCATTGAACACCCCGCGGGCCCACCTCCTGGGCGTCGCCTGGCCGCAAGTTTCCGACAACGCCAAGGCACTCGTAGATGACGCTGATGCTCTGTAGCAACTGGCCTCTCCAACCCGGGAAGAACTGCTCCCAGGTTCCGAGCTGGCGCACGATGTCGAACGACTCAAGGCCCGTCTCCTCGAGCACTTCACGCCGGAGACAGTCCAGCATCGGCTCTGCGGGTTCGATCCCCCCTCCCGGCAGGTCCCACACTCCTGGCTCCGGCCCCTTGATCTTGTCGATGACAAGGACCCGGCCCCCGGCTCGGACCAATCCCATGATACTCAGCCGGATCCTGGCTTCCACGCTTCTCGCTTCCCCGAGGGCTGGGAGCCAACCTGCGTTGCAGCGGAGCGGGATCGTGTCGATGTCCGGCGCGACAGGAGGACTCCACAGCCTAGTAAGAAGGTTTATTGTTCATATTAGTGAACGTTATACCGTATTAATACTTCTAAATTGGACAAAAAAGCCAGTCTGCCCCTCCCAGTACGAAGAGCCCTGCGCCGGCTGGGAGCGGATTTGCGCGATGCGCGCAAGCGGAGGCGCATCCCTACTGCGCTGCTGGCCGAGCGGGCGTTCATCAGCCGGACGACCTTGGCTAAAATTGAGCGGGGAGACCCGGGCGTTTCCATGGGCAACTATGCGTCGGTCTTGTCGGCCTTGGGGCTCATCGAACGGATGGGAGAACTGGCCGACGTCCGGTTCGATACCCTGGGATTGGACCTCGAAGCCGAAAGACTGCCGCGCCGAATCCGATTGCCCAAGCCATGAGTGAGGTTCTGGTTTTCGACAACGACCGGCCGATCGGAACGTTGTGGTTCCGCACTCGGGCTGGGCACGAGAGCACCACTTTTGAATATCACCGGGCATGGCTTGAGGATCGGGCGAGTTACTCTATCGATCCAGCCCTGCCCGCGAGCGCCGGTTCGTTTCACACGCAGGCCTTGTCCGGCGCCATGGCCGACTCAGCCCCCGACCGCTGGGGACGCACCCTGATGCGACGGGCCGAGCAGCAGACGGCGCGACGGGAGGGGCGAGCCCCGAGAACACTGCAGGAAATCGACTATCTCCTCCAGGTCGATGATCGGGCACGCCAGGGGGCTCTTCGCTACAGGCTTGGTCAGGACCAGCCGTTTCTGGCCGCTCGGGACCCCCCCATCCCGCCGCTTGTTCACCTGCCCCGCCTGTTGAAGGCAAGCCAGCGGGTCATGACTGACCAAGACACCGAGGCGGATCTGCGATTACTGCTGGCGCCAGGTTCATCCCTCGGGGGGGCGCGCCCCAAGGCCTCCGTGATAGATGGCGACCACCTGGCCATCGCCAAGTTTCCCGCCCCCGCCGACGAGTGGAGCGTCGTCCGGTGGGAGGCGGTGGCCCTGGCGCTCGCGGCCGACTGTGGCATCGACGTCCCGGCCTGGCGACTGCTGGAGGCTGCCGGACGGCCTGTTCTAGTCACCCGCCGCTTCGATAGGGATAACGGGCGCCGCCTGCCCTACTTGTCGGCTCTCAGCATGCTGCAGGCCCGAGAACGAGAAACCCGCAGCTACCTCGAGATCGTCGACGCGTTACATCGATTCGGCTCTCGGCCAACTGCCGACATGCAGCAGTTGTGGCTGCGAGTCATTTTCTCGGTGCTGATATCGAATACCGACGACCATCTGCGCAATCACGGATTTCTACACGAAGCTGCGGGTTGGCGCCTGTCACCCGCCTTTGACATGAATCCAGTCCCTGTTGAGGTCAAGCCTCGCATATTGAGCACTGCGATTAGCGAAGCCGATGCGACTGCCT
>DASYBA010000546.1:0-2375 GCA_036501005.1 Candidatus Xenobia bacterium
GTGTCGGTCTCCACGGCAAAGATGACTTTCTCCATGTCTGGATAGAAGATCCGGTCTTCGTCCCACGGGGGAATGTGCTGTCGAACCTCTGCCTGCATGGCTCGGGTGCCTTGTCCGGGCAGCAGCGGGCGGTGGAACTCCAGCGCCTGGGCCGCCGTCAGCACCTCGATGGCCACGACCTTCTGCGCGTTGTGCACGACCCGACCCGCCTTGAGGGCCGAGCCGGTGCCCATGCTCCAGTGGTCTTCCTGCAACGCCGTGGTCGGTATCGAATCGACCGACATGGGGTGCCCCAGCACCTTGTTCTCTGCCACCAGCGCGGCCGCCACGTACTGCGGAATCATGAACCCGGAGCTCAGGCCATTGCCCCGCACCAGGAAAGCCGGCAGGTCGCTCACGTGATGGTTGACCAGGCGATCGATACGCCGTTCCGAGATGTTGGCCAGGTCGGCCACGGCCATCGCCAGCGCGTCCGTGCTCAAGGCCATGGGCTCACCGTGAGCATTGCAGCCGGACAACGCCTGTCCATCGAAGAGGAGCGGATTGTCGGTGGCCGAGTTCATTTCGATCTCGCACGTGTGCGAGGCGGCCTCGATCTGGTCTCGAATGGCCCCGTGGACCTGCGGCATGCACCGCAGGCTGAGCGCGTCCTGCACCCGCTCGTGGCGATACTTCGCGACGATTTCGCTGTCCGCGATGAGCGCCAACAGGTTGCGGGCGACGTGGCTCTGCCCGGGATGCGGGCGGGCCGCGTGGATGCGGGGGTCGAAGGCCGTCGGGACGCCTTTCAGCGCCTCGAAGCTCATGGCCCCGGCCACGTCCGCCCAGACGGCCAGTCGGCGGGCATCGTGCAGGGCCAGGCTGGCCAGACCGGTTTTCGATACGGTGCCGTTGACCAGCGACAAACCTTCCTTTTCAGCCAGTGCCAGCGGGGCAAGACCGGCGTCGGCCAGGCGTTCCGCCGCCGGGCGCCGTCCCAGGACCTCCCCGAGCCCCATGGCCACCAGACCGATATGGGCCATGTGGGTGAGCGACCCCATGCCGCCTTGGCTGGGGACATACGGAACGACGTCGTGGTTGAGCAGGTCGACCAGCCGCTGCGCCAACGCCAGGCGAACCCCGGACCGCCCCTGCGACCAGTTGAGCACGGCGCAGACCATGATGGCCCGCACCTGCTCGTCGCGCAGGGGCTCGCCCACCCCGCAGGCGTGGCTCATCACGATATTGGCAGACAAGGTGGAGGCGTGTTCCGGCCCGACCCGCACCTTCGAAAGTTCCCCCACCCCCGTGGTCACGCCGTACATAGCGACGCCGCCGGCGATGAGCTCCTCCAACATGCGGCGGGAAGCCTGGATACGGGCCACGGTTTCGGGGCCCAGGGAGAGGGGGACGCGGTGCCGGGCGACCTGCACGACCTCGCCCAGGTTCAGCGGGTGATCGAGGACGATCACGGCGTCAGGGGAGTCTGGGCCGCGAGGGCGTCGAGGGGCAACTGTTCCAGGTAGTCTTGCGTTTCACCCGGGAGCCAGCGCCTGAAGCCGCCCAAAGCCAGGCCCTTGCGCCCCTCCCGATCCTCGTGCATGTTCAAGAGGGCGTGCTGCAGGGCGGCAAACTGATCGGCGTCCAGGTCGGCCCGAGCCACCGCCGGGGGGTGGGGGCTGGGACCCATCCGCTCCACCACGCGCAGGGCTTGGCAGAGCGTCGGATCGGCGGCCGTCAACATGTCGAGGACCGTACTGTCGATGGGAGCTGCATCTACTTTTCCGTCGAGCACCAGGCGGAGCGACTCGGCGTGTGCGCCCGAGGTCATGGCCCGGCCGAAGTAGCCCTGCACCTCGCCCAGTTGCGCCAGGTGGGCGGCCACCACGCAGTAGCCGGAAAATGACTCAAGACCGTTGTAGGCCCAAGACTGGCCCCGTAGATCGGCAAAGCTGGAGAACGAGCTGTCCGCTCTCACCACGACGTCGGTATAGTAGACCGGGCGGCCGCCGTAGCGGGGGCCGTCGGGCACCGGCACCCCCAACAGGCGAAGCGTCTGCGCTCGTCGAGCATACTGAATGCCGCACATGAAGGCGAGGTGGGCGTGACCACCATGCAAGGCCTGCTCGCGCGCTTCCCACGGGCCCGTCTCCAACAACTGGACCGGCAGCGCCGTGGCTCGAGTCAACCACTCCGACACCGCTCGATAGAACGGATCGGCGACCGGTGCGAGGAGCGACACTGCCGTCACCATGCCCGCCTTTTTCGATTCGGGTGGCCAACGCCCTTCAGACCAGAGGCCTTTAACAATTCTTCAGGAGAAGCTCATCAGGTGTCCAAGCGCCTCTGCTATATTCGCACAATAGCGAATTTCCGGCACCAGGAGGTCCCCCGTG
>DASYBA010000547.1:0-3611 GCA_036501005.1 Candidatus Xenobia bacterium
AGCACTTCCATGACGTGGCTGAACGGGGCGGGCGGCACTTCGTCCTGCAGGTCGGCGAGCACCGCGAGGGCTTCCTCTGGCAAGAGATCCGCCCGAGAACTGAGGAACTGGCCCAGCTTGATGAGCAGCACGCCCAGCTTCAAGGCTGCCGCCCGATAGGCGACCAGCACCCGAATCAAGACCTCCACCCGAGGCCGCACTCGCTCGCCGCGTTCTCGCGCCTGCAGCACGCGTCGTCGCTCCCGATAGATGACCCAGATAGTCCACAACAGCAGTACCGCCACCCGCCAAAACCGGGTCAACTGCTGCCAACGGTCTATCGGTCGCGCCATGCCAACAGCCGGCCGAGGCCGCCCTCCTCCGAGCAGTATTCGACCCGCAGGCTGGGAAAGGCCGTCCAGAGCTCGCCAGGGCGCAACAAGAAACGAGGCGACATGGTGGGATGCGACACGAACGTCTCGTACCACAGGGCGCCGCCAACTCTCTCCTCCAGGGCCGCAAACAAGCTCCTCTGCAGGTATCGGCACACCACGACCAGGTCGAATCGCCCTGCTGGCAAGGGGGCCCGCTCCAGATCGAGCACTCGGGTCGTCAGATCGCACCCACGTCCCCGAGCCTCGGCCGCGAGCCATGCCATGGCGGCGGTCGAGCGATCGACCGCCGTCACCGACCAGCCCAGGCTGGCCAGGTAGAGGCTGTGCCGCCCTGCGCCGGCGGCGACGTCGAGAGCCCGTCCCGGGCGCCAACCCCCGACTCGCTCTACCAGGAAATCAGAGGGGACCAGCCGGGCGGGCGACGGAGCGTGGCGCCAGGCTTCGTTCCAATCCCTCAAGCCCCCAACGCCTCGAGCACCGCCTCGTCGTGACCATCGACCTTGACGGCCTTCCACATCTTCTGGATCTTGCCGTCGGGCGCGATGATGAAGGTGGACCGCTGTATGCCCAGTGACTTTTTTCCGTACAGCGTTTTCTCGCGCCACGCTCCGAACTGCTCGGCCACGTGGTGATCGGGGTCCGACAGCAGCTTGAAGTTGAGCGAGTACTTCTGTTTGAACTTCTGGTGGCTCTTGATGCTGTCGCCGCTGATGCCCAGCACGACGACGCCCTTCTCAGTCAACTTCGGATGGCGATCGCGGAAGGCGCAGGCCTCCCGGGTGCACCCTGGCGTGTCGTCCTTGGGATAGAAGTAAACCACGACGGAATGGCCCCGTAGAGCCGAGAGCTGCACCTTCGAGCCATCGTCGGCCTCCAGCGTGAAATCTGGTGCCGCTTGCCCTGCCTCGATCCAATCGCCCATGGACGCACCTCCTCAAAAGGAGCGCCACAGTTCCACGCGCCATGGCGGCAAGCCTGCCGTGACCCCCGAGGAGTTCCCGGCCCGCGACGAGAGGCAACGGCTGGAGCAGTTATGTCGAAGCTGTTAAACGCCGGGGACGTCCAAAGGGCACTCTTCGGCACCGGCCCTGACTTTTCTTCGATAACCCGAGTTAACAAACCGGCGCAAGAATCACCAAGCCTTTTACACGATATCCATTGTTAGGAGGCACGTTCCCGGCTATTATAGTGACACAGGACGGCCCCCCAGAATCGTATCGAACGACCCGGTTGGGAAGACAGTCCAAAAGCTTTCCCTAAGCGCACTCCGATCAACACCCTCGAGCGCAGCAAACACTGCGCTCTTTCATTTTCGGAGATATTCGAGCACCAGGCGGCGAGTCCGATATTCGCCCAGCCGCGCCTCCTCCTTGCGGCGCACGATGGGAAACGTCGACAGCACGTGCTCGACCTGGCGGGCGTCCAGACCATAGAGGCGGAAGTAGGTGGCGTCCAGCCAGGCCCGGTCATCGGCTCGCTGCTCGGCGTTCCAGCCCGCGCACCCGAACTGCCCGTGAGACCGCCCAAAGCCTCTCACCGAGTCGGAGGTGCAAGCCAGGCGCACCGCCCGCGTCGTGATCTCGGCAGCCAGTTCGGGCGGGTAGGCCTCGGGCGGCAAGATGGGCAGTTGCTGGAGATAGGAATAGGTCAGGTGGATGCCGCCGATCTTCTGGCGGGCCACGTAGTCCAGCACGAGGCTGTTGAGATTGGCAAGCAAGAGCGGCGCCGGACCTTGGGGGAACATGAGCTGGGCAGTGTGCCCCACGCCCACTCGAGGCAGAATGGCGGCGATGACGGTCCGCTCGTCGGTGCTCCGGCACACGTCGCGCCAGACCAGGAGCCAGTCGTGCGGCCACCGACGGGCCAGACGGCGCTCCATCTCGGCGGCCGGTACCCAGTAGCGCGGGCAGACCTCGTACCCCTGATCCCGCCGGACTCCGGTCAGAGCCCTGTCGCCCTGCCATGACGCCCAGCGATGGTCGAACTGGTGCAGCATCTTGGCTTCATAGAGCGGCACCCAGATCTCCTGGCCGAGGTGCATGCTCAGGCCAATTTTGACCGCCCCCTTGAGCTGATCGGCGGTGCGAAACAAATGCGAATCGTTCGACATCTGGAACAGCATGGAAAGATGCAGGCCCCACGGATTCTCGCCGCCTTGTCGAATGAGCACCGGGACGTGCTCGTAAACCTGGCGAGTGATGTCGGCATCGAGCCGGGAACGGAAGATGGGCAACGTCTCCGTGTTGGGATTGATCAGGCGGAGATCGGCCGCACTCAGCTCGAATCGTCGTTGGCGATCGGAGAGGTGCTCGATCGTCTGTGCAAAGCAGACGAAGGACGCTTTCTGACGCGCTTTTCCCTGGTTGCTCATGGTCACCAGGCAGAACGTGATCATGCCGCCCACGGCCGGGAAGAGTTTCTTGCGATTGTCGAAATGGTGGACGTTCAATAGCGACCCCGTCCGTATCAAGTCGCGGAAGAAGGGCCGCGTGTTCTCGTCGTGTACCAGGCCTGACGGGACGACGTAGCCGACTCGTCCCCCCGGTCGGATCAACTGGCGGCAAGCCTCGGTAAACGGTGCATAGCGATTGATGCCGCCCTTCCCGGTGAGGGGAAACCGACCCGATACTCGCATGAAGTGGTTCTCGGCCTGGCTACGTCGCCGGTCCGACAGCCACGCTCGGTGCAGGGCTGGATCCGATACGGCCAGTCCCTCCACCAGCCGCTTGCGGGCCGCAGCATTGGCGGCCGCCTTGATGTGCGGGGCGCGGCGGGCGAACCACTCCTTGTCCTGCACCTCGATGCGCTCCCAGGGCGGATTGCCCAGCACCACGTCGAACCCGTCGCCAAAGACCTCGGGAAAGTCCCGCTGCCAGTGCACGTATCGATACTGGTCCACCATGGTTTCGAGGAGGGCCAGCGTCTCGGGAGATTCCTGGCCCCGTCCGCTGCGAGCCAGGCGCACCGGAGGGGGAGGGGCGCTCTTGTCTCGGGGCCACATCAGCATGGCGCACCACGCATCGGGATCCGGCTGGGCGCCGGCGGGGGCTTCCCGATACGCTTCCCAGGCGGCCCGGGCGACGGTCTTGTCGTCTCCCATCAAGGCCACAAAGGCAGCCGCACCCAGGTCTTTCGACATGGTCCCCGGGAGCGTGCCCAGCAGGCTGTCGCCCCAGACGATGTGGGATCTCACCTGGGTGCGCGTTGCACCGAGCTTCCACAGGTGGAATCGACACA
>DASYBA010000548.1:0-5690 GCA_036501005.1 Candidatus Xenobia bacterium
CCACCTTGGAGGGCCCGCCCAACTACGACGTCATCTATCCTGACGCCGAAGCGTACGTCGAGGCCCAGAAAGCCGCCGCCGGCAAGCCCGAGGAATGAATAAACCCTAGCCGACCGGGGTCTTCAAAGTGAGGGCGTTTTCGATGCACGTGACTTCGAAAAGCCGCCCGTTTCGATAGACCTCCCCGTCAAGCTGGCTGTCCTTCGGTTGCTGCAGCTTGATCTTGATGTGGCGGGCCTGGTAGTTCCGCGTATGCTTGACCATCACGGCTTGCAGTTGCTTGTCGTCCAGTTGGACCGGCCGCACGCTGGCCAGCATCTTGGAGAAATATTCCGGCCAGCCGGTGAAGATGACGACTTCCAGGAGTCCGTCGTTGGCCCGGCTCTCCTTGCTGAAGACGAACTCGCCCGCGTAGACCTTGGTGTTGTTGATGATGACCTGGTGCAGGTTGCGCACCCGGACGAACTTCTCGCCGTCCAGAATGAGTCGGGCCGGCACCGCCTGGTAGCCGACCGCGCGCCGTAGCCCGACCACGATGTACAGAAGATAGTCGCGCAGAAACGCCTTGAGCACGGGGTGCTTCTCGATACGCTCCTTTTCCCGGTTGCGGTCTTGCAAGACGGATGAGTCGAACCCGAGGGTGAAGGCGTCGGCAAAGTAGAGGCCGTCGATTTGCCCGAGGTCCAGCTTGAAGTCGGCGCCGAACCGGATGGTCTCGACGGCCTTCTTGAGGTCCTGCAAAAAGGGACCGCCGGCCAGGGGTATGCCCAGCGACTTGGCGATGTCGTTGCCGGTGCCGAACGGCACGATGGCGAGCGACGGCAACTCCAGGCGGGGCACCTGGTGCTTGTCGTGGGCCGCCATGATGCCTTGAATGACCTGGCTCACCGTGCCGTCTCCGCCGACGCTGACGATGACCTGGAACTGGCGGGAAGCGGCCAATTGCTCGACCAGGGCCGCCGTGCCCCCGCTGGGCAGCGTGTCGTAGCGGGCATACTTGAGCCCCAATTCATCGGCGAAGCGCTGGATGTCGGGCCATCGCTCCTGGGTGCGCCCGCTGTGCGAGGTCGGGTTGAAGACGAAAGCGGTATCGGGAACCCGAATATCCGGCTTCACGTAGGCGGGCTGGATGGTCATTCCGGCAGGTATTCAATGCCCAGCACGGTTCTCCCCGGGTGGCATCGTTCACAAAATGTTAACACGGCCGGGGATTCTCAGATCCTTCGGGTTTGTCGTACAATGCATGCAGGCCTGAAGGCCCGGCGGAGGTGTGTGCGGATGGAAGGTTTGCAGTCAGCGCTGAGTCGGATTGAGCAGATCCAATCGACCATCACCCAGGAGACGCAATCCCTGGCCGCACCGGGGTTCGATCAGGCGTTGCAGCAGGCCATGGCGCCACCGGCCGCCGCGGCGGCCGTGCCGCCGCAGATGGCGTCGAATTTTGTGCCTGGGCAGTCCATGAGTCCAGAGCTCATGATGATGATGCAGAACACCCAGTCGGTGGTCAACGCCCTGCCGCCTCTGACGGTCAATCCGCTGGCGCAGAGCAACAGCATTTCGTGCGGCCAGACCAGCGTGGCCATGGCCGTCAACGCCCTGACGGGCAAGAACCTTCGAGACACCGACATCAACGCCCGCTACGGCTTCGGCCTCCTCAATGCGCTGAACGGCGAGACCAACGGCAAGGGCTTCCAGTGGCGCGACGCCGGCGAACTCAACCCGACCGCCTGGGCCACCATCGACCAGAAGGTGAACCAGGAGCACACGCCGGTCATCGTAGGCCTGAACGGCCCTGAATTCTCCCCCTCCGGACACGGCCACATCGTGACCATCATTCACACCGACGGTGAGAACGTCACCTACGCCGACCCGGCCACGGGCACCGTGAAGACCACCACCAAGAACGCCATGAACACGGCGCCGCCGCACCCCGACGGCAAGTTCCTGTTCGTGTGCGACCGCGCCGCGGCCGCGCCCCAGCCCCCGCCCGTCAACAACTGGCTGGCGGGCATGATGCCCCCCGAGGCGCCCCAGACCCCTGACGGTTTCTAGTCGTCGATATCGGGTAGCAGCGGAATCGTGACCACCGAGGCCCGGCGGGGGCGCTTCGTCACTTCCTGATACTCTGGGGCACCGGTATCCGACGCTGCCCACGACACTTCCATGGCCTCCTGAGGCGCGGGGGCTGGGGACGGCACCTCGGCCACCGCTTGCCCGGCCGTCCACGCCAGGACGGTCAAGTCGTTGCCGGCCGTCGCCACCGTGATGCGGCCCCGAGCGGCGGCGAGGCCCGCCACCGGCGCGTCCATGATCCACAGGGCCACGTCCTGCCGTCGATTGCGGTCGAACACGTGCAGCAGCCCATGGGCGTCGCCCCACAACAGGTTTCCCTCGTACCAGGTCGCCGCGCTGACCCCGCCCGGGAGCGCGATATCGTCGATGTTTCCGCTCTCCAGGTCGAGAAGGTGCACCTTGGTCTTGTGGGTGTCCCAGCCGAGGAGAAACTGTCCGGTCTCGTCTAGACTGAAGCGAGTCCACTCCCTGACGTGCGGCAGGGTCTTGACCGGCGTGCCGTCCAGCTTCCACCACGTGATGCCGCGGTCGTTCCCGGTCAGCACGCGGTCGCGGGCCGGGTCAAGCACCATGTGCTCGGCTTCCTGCAGGTCCAGCGTCTGCTGTCGCGCCCGGAAATCCCAGTCGTAGACGTACACACCGCCTCCGAACACGGCGACGTAGAGTCGGTCCCCGGCAATGGCCACGTCCAGCACCGTCAACTGCTCGACCATGCGGCCGAGCGGCTCCTGGGGGCGATTCAGTTCCCACAGCACGATGTCGAATCGGCCCGCGGCGGCCAGCCGGACCCCGTTCCGGGACACGGCCAGACGGCGAGCCGAGGGCACCTGGGTGGCCAGGGTTCCCCCGGCGTTCCCGTGCTCCAGGTCGGCCCATGCACAGTCTCCGGTCTCGCTGAGAGACATCACGACGGTGTCTGCCATGGCGAGGTGGGACTGGGCGCGCAGGTCGGAACGGGCCGGGGGCGGGGTGAGGGTCGACAGATCGCTGGCCGCCAGGCCTTCGGCGGTGAAGACGCGCACCCGGGTGCCTTCCACCAGGACGGCGTAGTTGCCATCCGTCGTCAGAGGCACCTGCCCGTCGACAAGGTCGCCCCGGGTCCGGTCGTACACCTCGAAGCCGCCCTTGGAACGCTGCACCTGCAGGTAGCGGCCGTCCCTCGACAGGTGGACCACAGGCGACACGTTCTCATACTTGGGCTGCTGGCGATCGGCCGCCCCCAGGACCTGAATACAGTTGCCGGAGTTGCCATCCCAGACCTTGACGGCTCGATCGTGCAAGACGGCGACCGACACGATCTCACCCCGTCCACGGTTGACGGCCAGCCCCACCACGGGGGTCACGTGGCGGGCGTCGGAAGCCGCCTGTACCAACCGCTCCCGGGTGTCCAGATTCCACACCTCCACCGCCCCCTTGCTCGTACCCACCGCCAGGCGATGGTCGTCCAACAAGCGCATGGCCGTAATGCCCACGGCAAAAGTGGGCTCGGCCGGCTCGCCGTTCAAGTGGTGCACCTGCACCTGGCCCCGAGTCACGACCAGGAGCCGATGCCCGTCTGGGTGGAGGAGGGGCGTGACGACCCGGTCCGAGGCAAACTCCCGCTCGACCCGGTTCTCCTGCAGGTCGTACAGGCACACGCCTTCCGACCCCTTGGGCAGGCGCAGCTTGTCTCCGCCCTTGAACTGCAGCAGCACCTTCTGCCCGCCCGGCAAGAGCTGCATGGTCTTGACGTCTCGCAGGTCGGTCAAGCGGCGCGTTTCTCCGCTCTCCAGGTCAAACCAGATGAGGGTCTGGGCGCGGTCCTGCGCGACCACGAAACCGCCCCCCGGCGCGGCCGCCACCAAGACGGGGACGTCCTGCGGCGAGGTGAGCTTCGGCTGGGTTGCGGCCGGCAGCTCGATGGTCTGATCGAGGGCGCCGGTGCTGATGCGGTAAATGCACAGGTGTTGGCGGGTCACGGCAAAGAGCTGATCTTCCTGAAACTCAAAAGCCTGCGGGGGCGCGGGCATGAGCAAAGTCCGCGTCCAGGTCGGCGGCGGACCTTCACGGCGGGTTACCGGCCACATCGTCATCATTTCTTCCGGCCATTGGGCCACGTAGAGTCGAGCCGTCTCGGCAATCGTCGACCCGGCGGGCTCGCTCAGCATGCACTGCAGCAGGCCGTACACGCCAGTGATGGCGATGATGTGGGACGACCGGCGGAGAAAGGCAGCCCACTCACCTCCCCGCTCCAGAGCTGATCCCTCCACGGAGGCAGCGGCATCCTGGGGCTGCAGGGTCAACCAGCCCACCAGGTCTGTCAAGGCTGCGCCCAGCCCACTCTCGTCGCCGGCCACCTGGATGGGCCCAACCGGCGACGCCGAGAGCACGGGCATGGCGAGCGACTCGGCGGCCGGGGCGGGCGGGGGCGCCGGCGGGGCCGCCGGAGCGTCGTCGGCGTCGGGCCAAGGCAGCTCTTCCGACACCGGGGGAGCGGTGGCCTGGGTGGGTGCCGGTTGGGGGGCTCGCACCGGGGCCGGCTCGGCCGCCAGGATGGACGTCGGTCGGGCGGCGGGCCGCGCCGGCTGCGTGGGCACGGGGGAATCGGGTTTGTCGGCAGGGCGTGCCGGCCCCGCTCGCGGCGCGGGGGGGGCCGGTCTTGGCTGCGCCGGGCCAGACGATGCGGCCGGGCCCATCTGAATGCCGGGCAAGGTCAACCAGGCTTCGGACAACGGCTCCAAGGGGTTGCCGTCCAAACGGATGCTTTGGAGCTCTGGCCACTGCGGCGGCGTCTCGGGCAACGTCGTCAAGCCGTTGTTGCTCAACGACAACGTCTGCAGGTCGGGCAGCTCGCTCAGCACGGCGGGCAACTCAGTCAGGCCTGTGCTGTCGAGATGGAGGTGGCGCAGCGAGGTCAGGTGGGCTACTTCTTCGGGCAGGCGGCCGAGCGGATTCTCGGACAGATCCAGCTCGCCCAGGCACACCAACCCACCCAGGGACGAGGGTAGTCCTTCGAGCGCCGCGGCGGCGACCCGCAGATGTTCCAGGTTCTGCAGCCGGCCCAGGCTGTCGGGCAATCGCCGAAGTTGCGAACCGGAGACGTCCAGGAGCTCCAGCGCGTCCAGGTTGCCGACCGTCTCCGGCAGGTCCCGCAACGGATTGCCGGCCGCCCTGAGCTGGCGCAAGGCCAGCAGGTTGCCCACCGCCGACGGGAGGCTTTCCAGGCGGTTGGCCGTCAGATCGAGAGTGCGCAACTCCGTGAGCGCTTCCACCGATGCCGGCAGCGAGGTCAACTGGTTGATCGACAGGTCCAGCATGGACAGGGAACGGAACGCCCCGGTCGTGGCGGGCAACGCGGCGATCTGGTTGTGGTCCAGGTACAGCTCGCGCAGGTTGGCCAGCCTGGACAGGGTGTCGGGCACTTTCTTGAGCTGGTTTCCCGACAGGTTGAGCACTTCTAGTTCGACCAGGAAACCGATCGCATCCGGCACCGACACCAGTTGATTGCCAGACAGGTTGAGGTGGCGCAGCGTGCGGGCCTTGCCCAGCTCATCGGGCATCACCGTGACAGGATGGCCTTTGATCTCGAGCCGCCGCAGGTTGGGCAGACGGAACAACCACTCCGGCAACTGCACCAC
>DASYBA010000549.1:0-13365 GCA_036501005.1 Candidatus Xenobia bacterium
TCCATCATTTCGCGGTGGACGTCGATCCACGGTCGTTGCTCCCAGGTGCGGGACAGGGCCAGGGTCTCGTCGATCATGGCGTGGGCATAAGAGAGCACGCGGTTGCGATGGAAGGCGGGCTGCATCAGGTGCCGTTGGCGCAGGTGGAAGTCGCCGTGGCTATTGAGGAGCCCCTGGCCCAAAAGGCGTCGAGACGCCCGTTCCAGGGTGCGCCCTTTGGTGACGAACGCGTGCGACAGCATGAGCACCTGCTGGACGTCGTCGGGGTGGCTCAACAGGTAAAGCGTGTTGCCTCCCACCCGCACGCGCACCCGATCGCCGTGCTCTCGGGCCAGCGCCTCGAAGAACTGCGGCGCGTGGCGGCGGAGCTTGACGAAAAATTCGAACCGATAGCGGGGCTGCGGCGAGACCATCACGGCGCCGTGACCTGCCGGTATTCCTCCGCACTGCAGCGGTGAACGGCCTCCTGCATGGCTTTCTCCAGGCTGGTGCTGGCGACGTCGAATCGTTTCTTCTCGACGGGGTTGGCCTGCACCATCGAGCTCATGTGGATACAGCCGCCCGGGCCGCCGTTTCGCCAGGTGTGGCCGTCGAGGGTGACGGCCAGAGATCGATCGAATCCGTAGATGTCTTCGCCGCCCGCCGGGTTTTCCACGGGGAGTGTGAAGACGTTGTTCTCGTCGATAAGGCTGCGGTATTTCTTCCACAGGTCGGCCGACCAGGTGCCGCAAAACGTTTCCTGTTTGCCGTTGCGGACGGCGACACGGGCGGTGCCGTCGGGCTGCTGGACGGCAGTGCCTTCGAAACGGACGTGGGGGGCGACAATGCCGCCGACGATGCCCTCTCGGATGCTGATGCGGTTGGGATTCGCGGCCATGGCGACGCCTCCCCAAAGAAGTGCGAGGATGATCCAGGTTCTCACGCCTCGAGTATTCCGTGGTGCAGCGGGTCCGCCCTGGTTGATGACTTGACATCACTGGGTGAGACGACATTGATGGCACCATGCGTACCACACTCAACCTGGATGACGGCCTGCTGGAACGACTCAAACAGGAAAGCGAGCGGAGCCGGACGTCGCTCTCTGCAACCGTGAACCGTGTCTGGCGCCAGGGGCTCGAGCAGTCCAACCCCCGGCCAAGACCCGCTTCAACACCCTTTAGCGGCGCTGGAACTCGGGGGACCCAGGATCAACCCGATCAGGTGCGGATAGTCGATATTCGGATCCTGCACCGCGGTCTGTAGGCTGAGCACGGTCTGGTTGCTGACCGGGCCATCGACGAGGAGGTGCAGCAGGCTGTTGGTCGTCTGGTACATGGCCGACCGATCCCGGTTGGGCCCCGCGACGTAGGTGAGGAGGGGTTCCAGCCGCACCTGGGTGCCGTTCACCTTGTTCTGCGCCAGGTCGGTGCAGAAGTTGAGTCGAGCCAGCAGGTTGCCGGCGCTGAGCCAGGCGTCCTCCCGTTCCGGAAAACCGGTCGGGGGTTCGCACTGGTAGAGCGGCATGCCCATGCGGGTCGTGGTCTCGGCCAGTTCCCGTGGGTTGCGAATGGTGGCAGAGAGCGTGCGGAGGGCGCTCACCACGAGAAAGAGGGGTGATTTGAGCTTGCTTCGATACGCGGCCGGGCTCCATAGTTCGGGCGACTGGAAGATGGTGCGGATCATCGCCTTGATGTCGCCACGATTCTGGCGAAAGGTCATCGCGACCCGGTCGACGGCGGCTGCGGGCGGGTCGTCGCGAAGGAAGAATCGACACAGCTTGGAGGCAATGAAATGGGCAGTGCTGGGGTGTTCGGCGAGGACGTCCAGCATATGCTCGCCCTCGTCCTCGCCGCCCCCGGCGGGTATCGAAACATCCAGGATCTGTTTGGGGTCCTGGTCGTGTCGGTGGGCGTCGAAGGTGAAAACCCGCTCGTCTCCGTCGTTCTTGGTGGTCCACCCGGTCAGCACGCGGGCCAGTTCCTCGATGTCGTGCTGGGTATAGCCGCCGTTGACGCCCAGGGTGTGGAGCTCCATCAGTTCACGGGCGTAGTTTTCGTTGATGCCGGGCACCCGGTTGCCGTTCTTGTCGACGGTGGCCTTGCGGGAGCGGGCGTTGTCGAGGTATTCGAGCATGGCGGGGCTGTGGGCGACGGCGCCCAGCAGCTCTCGAAAGTGGCCCAGGCAGTGGGGTCGAATGACGTCTCGCTCGTAGCGATAGACCTGGTAGGCTTTGACTTTGTTGCTGCTGACGTTGAAGTGGTTGAACCAGAAGTCGACCATCAGCTCTTGGAGCTGGCGGTCGCTTTCGACATCACGGAGCAGCTTGCGGCGGATCAGGAAGTCCCGGCCGGGCCGGCTCTTGGGGTCTACGGGGGGATCACCGCCCACGTGTTCGGGGAGGCTATCGGGTCGGAGCTGGGCCTCGAGCCAGGTGTTGAGCCCGCTCCGCTCGACGCGTTCCACGTCGCCAGGGCGGGGGCCGTATGCGAAACGGTCGAGCAGGTGGCCGGCCTTCTGCGAGTCGGTCAACGGACCGGTCTGGGGGAACGCCGTCAAGGTGGCCGCCAGGAGGAGGAAAGCGGCCAGGCGTTTCATGGGGAGGGCTTTCTACACCCGTGCCCCGAAGCCTGGGCCCATGCGATGGTGGTGGCTGGCCGGCGCGTTGCTGCTGGCGGGATGTCGAACCTCGGCTTCTCAGCCCACCGTTTTTGCGGCCATCGGAGATTGGGAGATGCCGCCAGCCTACCACGGCAACTACTTTGCGCCGTGGGGCAACATGCAAGATGGGGCCTACGTCTACGAGCCGCTCTTCATCTACCTGCCTCGCCGCGGACGCTATATCGGACGGCTGGCCACCGGCTACCAGGAGAGTCCTGACCATCTGACCTTGACCGTGCATGTGAAGCCCCACGTGCTGTGGCAGGATGGCAGCAGGTTCACCAGCCAGGACGTGGCCTGTACGACCTGGGTGGCCTGGGCCACCGGTCAGGATCTGCATTCGGTCAGTTCGATAGAGTGCCCGGATGATGAGACCATTGTGTATCATTTCTGGCAGCCATCGCCGGCCACCGTGGTCCGCACGCTGACCCGGTGGATCGCGGCGCCTCGCTCTCGCTTCGGCAAGTGGGGCGCTCAAGCGTCGGCGCTGTTTGCGAAACACCTGGGGCCGGTCGAGTTGAGCCATGCCATGCACGACCTGCGAGAAGATCTGTTCCAGTACCATCCCGCAGTGCCCATCGGGACGGGACCGTATATGGTGAAGCGGGTGACGGCGTCCGACCTGGAGCTGGACAGGTTTTTGCAATATCACGACGCCGATCGGGTGCACGTCGACCAGGTTCGCTTGATTCGCAGCCGGGACAATGCCGTGGCGTGGTCTTTGTTGATGGCGGGAGAGTTGGACGTCTGTGCACCAGCCACACCGTTGGAGGTGGCGCAGGAGATCCTGCATGAGAATCCGCAGAGCCACCTGCTGACCGTATCGGACATGAGCGACTTCGGGGTGCTCTTCAATTGCCAGCGGGGGCCGACGGCGGATGTGCGAGTGCGCCAGGGTCTGGCCGCCTTCATCGACCGGGATCAGGTGCGCAAGTTGGCGTATCCTTATGGCACGACCGCCCACGACGACTCGGTGGGGGCGCCGAGTACCTTTCGGGATGCGTGGGTCGGCGACACGACGGGATGGCCCCAGTATGCGTTCGACCTGGCCAAAGGAGCCAGTCTGCTCGAGTCGGCGGGGTGGCGACGTGGCGACGACGGTCGTTGGCGAGACAGCAGCGGTTCCGTGGTGCGTCTGGAAATGGCGGCCCCGGGCGGGAGTACCGACATGGTGACGTTGGCCGAGGTGGTGGCGACGCAATTGGCCCGGGCTGGGCTGGCGTGCGAGGTGCGGGCGCTCGACCCGGCCTATTACCAGAGCAGCCTGCTGGGGCACAACTTTCAACTGGCGTCGGTGACGGGAGTGGCGCTGGCCGGCGTGGCGAAACCGTCGGTGGCGTACGACCGGCTGGTGTCGGGCGAGATTGGCAGCGAAGCCGATGTCGGATTGGATCGCCATCTGGCGGAACGCCTGGATGCGCTGCCGGACGGGCCGGAGCAGCATGAGGTCGTCAGGCAACTGGCCCGGGCGGTCGACGATGCGTGCTTCTATATCCCGTGCTACGAGAAGAACCTGATGATCTTCACGGTGGATGGCCGGCGGATCACCGGCTGGCCATCCGATACGGACGAGATCTGGCAGGCGGCACCGGGGGGCATCGACATGCTGTATGCAACCCTCCTGGCCAACGGCACCCTGCGCCCGGCCCGCTAGGGCAGCAGCTCCTCCAGCGCCTGGCTGAGCAGGGCGGCCAGGTCTCGGCCACGGTTGAAGTCGGAGTGGCCTCCCGCCAGGGCCCACCGCACCCCTCGGCGTTCCAGATCTGCGCCCAGGCGTGAGAGCAGCCGGCCGAAGGCCGTTACGTGGCAGGAAAGCGTTCGGGGGCAAAGCGCCCCCACGGCTCAGGATCCGGTGCCTCCAGTAGCCCGTCGGAGAGGCGCTTGTCGATGTCCGCCTGCGTCTCGTCACCTCGCCCCCGAAGCGGATCAGGCGTTCCTCCCAGAGGAGGGCCCAGGCATGGGTCTCCCCCGCTCGGCCAGGGATCGGTAAGTTGAGAGCATGCGTCCGATACGGGTCTCCCAGGCGTCGGCAGCTTCCTGGAACTCCCCAGGGCAAAACGACTCGGGCAGTTCTGCCTCTTTGGCGGGCGCCGGCCAGGGTCAGGGGTCGTGACCGCTGAGGGATCGCTCCGCTAGCCGTGACTGTCGGGCTGCCTGCCAGTCGGGACGATATTCGAAATCGTCATGGTGGGTGGCGTCATGACAGGACCGGCAAAGTAGCCTGAGGTTTTCCAGAGAGTGGTCCCCTCCCTCCGATATCGGAATGATGTGGTGGACCTGGAGCCCGCACCGTTCCCCACAGCTTTCGCAGCGCCCCTGCGCCCTGTGGTAGACCGCGCGCAAGATTGCCGCCGGGATCCGACGGTTTGCGGCATGGGGTTTTACCAGAGCCTTCAGGGGATCGCCCTCGGACTGAAGGCAGTTCCCGGTGGAACCGGCGCTCTCGGAAGCCGCCCCGTCCGTCTTAGCCATTCGATCATATACTGGTTCGGGGTCGATGCCCACCGCGGGCACAGAATGGGACGTGACGCTGGATGGATGGGTGGGCGCCACCGTGTTCGCCTCAGGATCCCGGGCAGGTAGCCTGGGGCAGAGTCGGTCGGCGCCGAGGCCGGAGCTTCTCCAGTAGCAGTTGATCGTTGGTGGCAGGCGTGGGGGGCCGCCCTTTGGCCATCCGCTGGACCGGCTCGGAGACCGGTAGCGGCCCCCGATCCGTATCGTACCAGCAGCCGTCCTTCGATTCGTGCACGACCACCTGGTAGCGAATCTTGGTGGCCGCGCTGCCACACCCCAGAAAGTGCTTGCAGAGCTGGATGACCGCCGCCTCTCGAGAGACTCGCTTGCCCCTCATGGCGGCGACTTTCGACAGAGCTTTCTCCAAGAGGGCATAGTCGTCCGGATGAAGATACAGCGGCACTCGCAACCGGCGCTTGCGGCTGAGACCTGGCGGCAGCGGCGACGAGGCTGTATCGGTGGTGCCGTGGGCGGACCCATCCCCGCCCTCTGCGCTGGCCCGGCTGTCTGAACCACCTGTCTCACTGGCCAGTTCAGGTCCATCTGGCGTATCGGATACGAGAGTCCTTCCAATAGCTTGGAAGGCGGGGCCCTGCACGACTGGGGAGACCTTCTCTCCCGACGAGAGTAAGTCAACGGACCTGAGGGGATCGTCGAGACCCAGCGTACCCTGGCCGGCAGGCTCACCGCTGGATTGCAATGGCCCGTCGCTGGCTGCCTGTTCGTCAGGTGGATCGGACGCCGCATCAGCGCGCCAGGCTCGGGGCGACATGACCAGGGCGTTCTGGATTTCCTCAGCCGTATGGGACAATCCCCAAGCCGTCAGCTCAGCGTCATTCTCGGGCGTGACGTGCCGAGTGAGTTCTCGAACTCGGCCCAGTTCATCTGGCCGGTGCGAAAAGCCTGACGCATGACTGGGATTCGTTCGAGCACCCGAGCGACTCGCAGAAGCTCCCGAACCTTCTGGCGAGTCACGTCCAGCCTGGCTGCGGCATAGCTTTCCACAGACGAGAACCCGAGGGCGACGTGCCCTCGACCCCTATCGAGAGCCAGAAGACAATGGGCCAGGCGGAACTGGCCCTCGGTGTGGCTGAGCCTTATCGAAACAGCCTCTCGATGCAGTGCCTCTGCCGCCCAGCCCCTGTACTCACTCCCCGACGAATAGCAGCCTGTCTCCATGCCCCGTACCTCCACCATAGTCGATATAATTATTGATAGTCATTCAAGACTCGGAAGTCAAGCGTTTCAAGCGACATGTCTTGACGTGTTTTTTTGCATTGGTCGACCTTTCAGCATGCTGACCGGTGCGCTTGGAGCTTATCTCCGCGGGGGTCGCACCTCACTGTGGGTGAAGCAAGCCCGCCGGCTGGGCGACCCTTGGGACCGTGCGGCAGCCCCGGGGACACGTTCCACCGGGAATCACGGAGCTGTTCGCTACGTACCACGTACCGCCAGGCGGTCGCTGAAGCTTGCGCACTGAGCCGAGGAGCTCGTGGCAATTCACGGCAGTCGAAGTTCTTCGACCCCTCACCAGGCGCAGCTCGGCCGGACATCGTCTCATGGATGGGAATGGCAGGGGCAGCGGGCGAACATGGGAGCGTGGCTGGCGTGTTGGAGCGGTTCGGGGATTTTCTAAAACCAGAAGCCCGGCTGGTGGGAGAGCTTGCGGACGGCAAACCCGTCGTGGTGGAGTTCAGCCGGCTGACGTCCTCCGTCGTCTTCACCTTGTGGGTGGGCACGCGGCGATGGCACGGCATGGTCGTTCCCAACCCGCCGGTGGACGTGCCCTGGGAGCAGTGGACCTCATGCGACCTGTGGCTCCTGGACATCCAGCAAGGGCAGATGGTCCGCCACGAGCTTGAACTGCGCGGGGACGTCCTGGCGTTTGTATCGGACGCCCAGGAGATCCACTGGTCGACCGACCAGGACCGCTGGCTGTGGCGCTTCCAGTCGCCGGACTCCTGGCAAGCCGACCTGCTGCGGGAACTGGACCATCACCTGCGCCGGGGCAGGGTCGACGTCGTCAGCGTTGACGTGGGGGAGGGGCTTTCATCCCTCGTGGATGCCCTCGCAGCCTGCATTCCACCGGCACGTGGCCGCCTGGATCAAGACGTCGGGATCGCTTTGCCGTGGGTCCATTTTCGCTATAGCCGACTCCTGGAACGATACGCGTACACCATCAATCTGCACGACGTCGAGGTGGCTTCGGGGACGCTCCCGCAAGACGACGTCGAGAATGCCGCGAGCCGGTTCACGTCTGCCTTCGAGGATGCTTTGCCGGCGGAAGCCTGGCGCCTCCTGGGCCGGCAAGAGGTTCAAGGGCTCCTGGAGCGGATCCCCCGCACCGTGGTGGACGAGGTCATCCCAGGACAGATGACCCTTGGCATGCTGCAACAGGTCCTGCAGGAGTTGGTGCGGCGAGGGCTCCCCATCCGGCGCCTGACCGACATTCTCGGATTCTTGCACGAGGCCGTTGGCGTCACGGAGGTCAGGGCCTTGTCGGACTTCGTCGCCGCGCGGCTGGGGAGAGAGTCGGTGCGGTTCTGGGCCGATCGCACGGGCGTCCTCAACGTCGTCTGTCTGGATGCGACCCTGGAACTGCTGCTGCGTGGTGACAAAGCGACGCCTGCCGCGATAGCGTCCATGCTGAAGCAACTCAAGGGCACGTTGACCCTCTTCACGCAGCGCCAGGTAGGCCCGATCTTGCTGACCGCTCCCAACCTCAACCCCAAGATACGACGCTTGACCGGGGCCTCATTTCCGGAGCTGAGGGTGATATCCTGGACCGTAATCCCCGCTCGCCTCACTGTGAACCCTATCGCCATCATCGCCGGTGAACCGTGATGACCCTTAATCCATACGATCGGGCTATCATCGCGTGGTTGAAGGCCCTGCAAATCAACCCGCAATTCGCCGAAATCCTGTACAACATTGGCATCTTGTTGTATCGGGCGGGCTACCACGGGATGTCGGTAACGTTCTGGGAAGAGGTCGTCCAGCTCGCTCCGGACTTTGCCATCGCTTGGTACAACCTGGGCCACATGGCCTGGAGGAGGGGACAGTTCGACAAGGCCGAGGAGTGCTGGGCCCACTGCGGCGCCCATGACGTGCCGTGGCCCCTTCCGTACGAACTGTTCCATACGATCGTCGACCTGCAGCGGGAAAAAAGTTCCCTGGCGTCGCCGGCAGAAGCCGACGCGAATCCGATACCATTGACGTGCCTTGCCCCCGATCGGGTCCTGCGCGCCATCCTGTCGTTGACCTCCTGGCAGTCATCTTCGGACCAGGCCCAATGGCTGCAGTGGCTGCCTCAAAAGCACCACCGTCAGGTGGCGTCCGTGGTTGAAGCCATGCTCCCGTCGCCTGGGTTCAATGACCTCATGGAGGTGCTGAACCGAGCGATGCGGGGGTTTGTCGAACAGCCTCTATGCGGACCTCCCCAGGCCACCATTGAGCATTTCAGAGACCGACTTTGCCCGCACAGGTTCTTCGACCTGCCCGACTGGCCAGGGACCGTGACGGCGCTCCGCACCACCTGGCCCACGCCGGGCATGGACTGGGGGCCCAACGTGCCCGGCATGACTATCGAATACCACCCCACATTACTCCCTCTCTTCTACCCACCAGAGTGTGCCGCTATCGATGCTGGCCTTGCACAGGTGAGCACCCGCCTGGAGTCTGAGCTGGGAGTCGTCCTGCCCCCGGTCGAGTATCGCCGGGTGGAGACCCTCCGCGTCGGAGGCTACCGCATCTTGTGGGGTCAAGCCGTGCTAGGCGAGTGGCGGCTGGAGCTTTCCCTGGGTTTCAACTCAGGCCGGGGACGAGAACGCGATCCCGTCTTCGGCCGGGACGGCGTGTGGAGCCGGTGTTCGGATGAGAGTTTGCACGCCGCTCCATACCTGCTGAAGCACCTCCTGGAGATCGTCCGGTCCCATGCCGACATGCTCCTGGGACTCGGTGCGATACGCCGAGATCTTCCGGATGCGACCGCCATCATGTGCACGGTGCTGCGCCACCTGTTGCGAGAGCAAGTCCCCATTCGTGGCCTGCTGCCCCATCGCAGCGATGCTTCCGTGGGCGAGCAGGTTGAGATTCTCCGCAGGCGCCTCGCGGCCGCCCCGCACCTTGCCGCCGACGGCACCTTGACGGTTCACCGCATCGATGCAGCGGAAGAGCGGGCCTTGACCCGTCTCGTCTACGTCGTGAATGGGGAGGCAGTGTTGGACGCTGGAGAGGTCCTCCCTTACCGGGTACGTCAGGAATTGCTCAAGCGGTATGCCGACCGACCTGCTCCCGTGCTGGTGACGCCCAAGCTGCGGCCGGCCCTCAAGCGGTTCCTGGTAGAGGGCGGCGGTTCCAACATTCCGGTGCTGTCGACCCGGGAGGTGTCTCACGTCCCGGTCGTTCTTTCGAAAGCATGCTTGACGCCCTGACGGGACTGGTCCACCATGGCGCTCGCTTCTACGGCAGGCTGCCGGATGGGGGGCCGGTTTCTCTATCGTTCTCGGTCCAGCCGCTCGCCGTCATCTTCAGCCTGCAGGCAGGCGCTGACCATTGGCAGGGGATGATTGTATCGGAATCCCACGGCCGGCCAGCAGGGTCGATGGATGGCGTGGCCAATCCGTGGATCCAGTGGAAAGCGGCGGCGCTGTGGCTGCTGGTCGAAGGTTGCATGGTCCGATACGACACTCGTGTGTCGGGAGCACGGATCGAGTTCGAAACCGATGGGCAGGTCCAGATGGTCTGGAACTTCGCCCCGGACGCTCCAACTGTGGCCCTCCCGCCGCATGCCTCGCCGGAAGTCCGACTGTATTCGGATAAGATGCCGCCGCCGGTCGATCTGATTGCCTTGCGCTTGGGGCTGTCGAGCTTCGAAAGACTCCTGGATCCGCTCATGGCGCGGATCACCTCGATCAGGCGGCACATTGCTCTTGAGCTCGGTCTCGTCGTTCCGGGTGTCCGGTTCAGGGATGACCGGTTGCTGCCCGCCGATGGCTATGCTATCGATCTTCACGCCCTGGAGGTAGCCCGAGCTGAACTCAGGCGGGACCACGTGCTGGCGATTGCTCCGGAAGACAGGCTGGCAAAGCTTCACGGGGAGAAGACCACGGACCCGACGTACGGCATGCCTGGCCTCTGGATTGAGATCTCCCAGAAGGAGGCGGCGGAAGCCCTGGGATGCATGATTTTCGACGAGATTTCGGTGATCGCCACACAACTGACTGAGGCCGTGCGAGTGCATGCCCACGAACTGCTTGGCATGCAGGAAGTGAAGGCGCTCTTCGATGCCTTGGCCAAATCCCACCCGGTCGTTGCCGAGTCTCTGCCTCTCTCGGTTGCCGAGCTTCACCAGGTCCTGCAACGACTGGTGCGAGAGCGTGTCTCCATACGGGACATGGTCACAATCCTGGAGACGCTGACTCGGGAAGCACCCGATACCCGTGATATCGAGACGCTCACGGAGCGGGTACGGGTCGCCCTCCAAAAAGTCATCTGCAAGGAGCACACGAACAATGAGGGTGCGATCAACGTTATCACCGTGGATCCAAGCATCGAGAACATGTTGCTCCAGGGAAGGGAGATCGGTCCCGAGGGGGCACCCTTTGTCATTGATCCGATGGCCGGGCAATCGGTTCTCCAAGCAATCGGTTGTGAGGTTCAGAAGCTGCAGGAGCGTGGCTTGCAGTCCATCCTGCTGACGTCCCCAGAGCTACGCCCGGCGGCGGTCAAACTGGTGGCCCGCAGCTTTCCAAAAATGGTGGTCCTCTCCTGGAACGAGATCCCGCCCCGGGTCAATATCAACCCCATCGGCATGGTCTCGGCGGGCTGACGATGTTAGAGCAGCTCGACCACTTCCTCAACGACGGCGACCGCTTCACGGGCACGTTGGACGGCGAACCGGCCCTCGCCGAGTTCGCCGTCCAGTCAGCCGCTGTCTATTTCAATCTCTATATCGGATCGGCTCGCTGGCAGGGCTCAATCCTGTCTGCGAATGCTGATCGCCCCCAGATCGGACAGCCAGGCTGCCCCTGGAGGGACTGGAGTAGCGCCGAGTGTTGGCTGCTGCACAATGGGATTGTTAGCAGCTATACGGTCCACGAAGACAGCGACTCTGTCCTGTTCGAATCGACCCACCAGTCGATGACCTGGCAGCGCAACGCAGACGGCATGATGTGGGGATGGCATTCGAAGCAGCAAGGTGGCGCACCGCACCAGGTTCGACTCGTTCGAGAACTGGCCGTTTCACCACCCGCCCGCCTTGGTCTCCGGCTTCATCCCAGCATCCTGGAAGCCGTAAGATACGTTCTGCCCGACCGACTGCAAGCGATTCGGAGGCATATCGCTGACGAATTGGGGATCGTTGTTCCCCCGGTCCGACCCCAGGAAGACCCGCGCTTGCAGCCCGGAGGCTGGTGTATGCTGGTGCACGGCATCGAGGTGGCTCGGGCAGAAGGGATCCCTGGTCAACTCCTGGCCATCGCACCCGAGAAAAAGTTACAGCGACTGGCTGGCGTCAAAGCAATTGATCCCACATACGGCATGCCAGCAGTGTGGATCTCTATGCAGCAACGACTCACCGCGGAGTCCTTGGGCTGTATGATTTTCGACCTGAAATCGGTGATCGCCACTCAGATGACGGAGGTCGTCAGAACGCACGCTGCTGACCTGTTGGGTTTGGTCGATACGCAGGACCTGTTGGCTCGTTTGTCAGTTTCCCATCCGGTCCTGGTTGAGACCGTGGTGCCCAACCTCATCTCCCTCGTTGAACTGCGTCAGGTTCTCCAGAATCTTCTGAAGGAGCGGGTGTCGATTCAAGATCTGGTGGCGAAGGCATCATCCACGTCGTGACCTTGGGCCCCGCTATCGAAACTGAAGTCGCCAACAGCATCGAGCGAGGCCAGATGGGCTCTTTCCTGGCACTGGATCCTGACTACGGCAAAGCTGTCTTGGATTCCATCGGGAACGAGTGCAAGAAGATGTACGAGCATGGAGTGCAGCCCATCCTGCTCACGAGTCCGAACGTCCGTCCCGCCATGCGCAAGCTGACCGACCGTTCCTACCCCAACCTGGTCGTTCTCTCCTGGAACGAGATCGCCCCCCGGGTTACCGTCAAGCCGCTGGGCATGGTCACGCTGCGCGAGGTTCACTCCACAGACGAGCTGCAGATCGGTGGTAGGAATGAGGCAAATCCTGGGTGAATCAGGTCGACCGAGTGCAAGAGCCCGCCACGATATACAAAATCTGCCCGGCCGCGCTGTGGCAAGAGGCCCAGGCGAGTGATGTCTTTCGTGGCGCCCCGGTCGATCGACATGACGGGTTTATCCATTTCTCGGCGGCCCAGCAGGTGACGGAGACCGCGGCCCGCTACTTTGCGAGCCAGGACGGTCTGCTTCTCATCGCCGTCGATGCCTTCGCGTTGGGAGAAAAATTGCGATGGGAGGTCGCCAGGAACGGGGAGCGCTTTCCGCACCTGTATGGCGATCTGACCTTGACGGCGGTCCGGTGGGTCAAGCCTCTCCCACTTGTAGCGGACGGCCGTCACGTCTTTCCGGATCTCGAAGGGAAAGGTTAGCCACCGTCACCGGCGCGGCCAGACCAGGCGTCTTTGGTCGTCCTCTCCTAGGACGAGACCGCCCCCCAGGTCAGTGTCAGCCGCTCGGCAACCTGGCCCTCCATTCCCCCAACCGTTGGCCGCCAGATCTGCCATCGTCCAGCCGAGTGTCTCTCTGCAGTGGAAACACGTGGTGGACCTAGATGGGCGGCTGGTGGGCCCACAGCAGGGCCAGCGTCTCGAAGGTCCCGGCAAAGGTCGCCCGCACGACACCGGGAGCCAATCGGTGGAACGCCGGCGTGGACCGGGTGGCCTCACTTCATTGCACGCCAGGTCCTCGAACGCGGGATTGCAAGACAGCACGGCTCGGCCATGCGTCAACGTACCTCGGTTGGTCTACCTTTCATACACAACGCTTCGCCTTCACGTCGCGAAGCCAACGATCGAAGTGGGCCCATGCTAACACGCGGCCGGCTCTTTTCCAAGACGTCTACCGGTCGTATACGGTCACGCACAGATCGCTCAGGGCTCTTGCCACGATGGGTTCGATGTCGTGCCATTGCCCCCCGGCCAGCCCGCACCCGATACGGGGCATGTGGACCGTGGCCTGGTGCTCCCGAGCAAATTCAGCGACCCGCGCCAGCCCGTTCTCGACGGCATCG
>DASYBA010000550.1:0-9606 GCA_036501005.1 Candidatus Xenobia bacterium
TAAAGGTGTGCCTTCTCAAAACAATATGCTCGCAGCCGGAGATGATGCGAACTATCTTGAGCAAGTCCTGGGAGCCCAAGACAACCCACTGCCCAGGCGCGGTAGCGATGAAAACGGCCCAACGTGGTATCAATACAATACGGAGGGAAACGTTAATCTTGGCGTCGAGGTCAGCGGTATTGCCAACCGAGTCCTGTGGATGACCATTTCCCCAAAGCATCACAAACGTTCCATTAAACTGTCATTCGAACCGGGTGACCCCTAAATGATGGGCTGCGATAAGTGCACTGTCCTCGGGTGATGCGGCCCGGAAGGGCATGACCTGTTTGAAAATGACCGTCGGTCTGGATGACTTTTGAGCCCGAACCAATATCGAGCAGCGGCTGCGGAGCGACCGGCCCTGGTTGGTGGAAACGTGGCCAGCCAAGCCTTTTTGAGGAGACCTTCCGTCTCAGAAGCAGGTTCGGCAATTTTTTGGCCTCCCGGATTGACCAGACCAGAGCCTGGCGGGCGAAATCGACGACGGCTTATTCTTCCCCTGCCGCAGTCGGGCGAGTCGGCGCTCGGTCGTGCGGGTGTCGACAAAACCGAAAGATTTCTACAGGAATGCGAGGGAGTCTGAGCCATCGTGTCGAAATACCTTAAGAAGTCTATCGATTTTTGAGGCCAGACCCGACGGCCTCGGTACTGCGCGGTAGCGTCTTCACGGCAACCCTGGGCCCCAGCCCATCGATGTCGTACGTCCAAAACCGCGCCATGAGGTATCGATATGCTCAACCTGACCAGCCAGGAACTCTATACAGATGCTACGGGGGAGTCGAGAGACTACCAGGGGTGGTCCGCCAATGTCCTGCACCACGAGGCCATTTCGATCAGGCGCCAGCACACGACGGGACAGTTTCGGCTGGCCATATGTCTGTTGGCGCTAGAGAAGTGTCGCGGCTATGTCGTCTTCGGGCACTCGTCGGTCGAGGGCTATGCTTCTGCCAAGCTTGACCTGCCTCGGCAGAAGGTTCGGGAGCTCTTGAGAGTGGCACGTGTCCTTGAACGAGCGCCTTTCATGCGTGAAGCGTTCAGCAGCGCAGAGCTGAACTGGGCGCGAGTGCGAGAACTCAGCCGTCACGTCACCGCCGACAACGATGCCGAATTGACGGCGTGGGGGCTGGCCCATACGGCCGAGCACATTCAGAATGCCCTGGTCGTATCGCCTCGCGCCTGGTGTGGACGGCCCGTCTCAAACGGTATTGGTCAGGCTTCGTTGAGCCTGGACTGCCCCGAGGACGCCACGTCCGTCTCAGCAGTTCCCGAGGAGACCAACTCGGACCCGATAAAGGTCCTCGAGATGCTCACGTCTCGGAAGAACCGACGGATGCAAAGGGTGACAGCCTGCCAGGAGGGCTGGGTCGCAGTCGTAGGCTACGAGTGCCATTGTATCTCTCAGCCGACGACTATGCCGTGTTCGAGAAAGCCGTGTCGAAGGTCAGCGCCATCAAAGGCCGGCGAGTGTCCCGGGAGAAGATGGTCATGGAACTCTGCCGACACTTCATCGGGTGTGGTGCCGCACCGAGCAAGGTTCGGTATCAGGTTGTCGTGCACCAGTCCCAGGACGGCTCCTGGTACGATACGGAGCGGGGACTGCTCCCGGTCTCCGAGCCAGCCCAGCAGATCGTGAGCGGGCGGCCGCCCGCAGCCCCGACCAATGGTCAACTCCTGCTGGAAAAGCTTCACCCGGCATCCAAGACCGCCGATATTCCATCCTCAGGCAGTTCCACCGGGAACGTCGCGAAGCCAGGCCTGACCATGTCGACATCACCGCTCCCCGCCACGACGCCGAAAAAAGGCGTCCGACCCAAAGCCCGTCGTAGCATCCCGACCGCAACGCTGAGGGCGCTGTACCAGCGTGCACAGGGCTGTTGTGAAGGGTGTGGCGAGCGGTGCGGGCTCCAGGTCCACCACATCATTCCCGTATCGGAAGGCGGGGACCATTCGCTAGGCAACCTGCGGCTTTTTTGTCGATCCTGTCACGACACGACACACCACGACGATTTCGAGCAGAAACCCGGCTGGCAGGAGGCTCGTCAGGCCCGACGGACACGTCCTGAATCCGACCCCTGACGAAATTGGGGGGAGGGAATGGTCTCCATCCCCCAACACGTCATCAATCCACACGCCAGGGTGAGCAGGTCCGGGCACGTCTGGGCGTTCCTCTACCTCGCCTCGCAGCGCTCTTCGTGACGGTGAACGGCGACTACTTGGACTACCAGACGGACGCCAAGGGTCAGTTGGTCCTGGAGGCCCTTGTTCCACGGCTTGCCCGCCCTGGGCAGAAGCCTTGAGCCACCGCCCGTGGTATCACTGCACGTCAAGGGCGGTGGCCAGCGACGGAGGAGCTCTGTCGCAGATCTACACCACTCGGCCGGACGTTTCTCATCGAGGCGCAACCGCTCCCATGCGCTTCTGCTGCGCAGAGGTCGAGATCTTGCGTCATGAGGTCCAGCGCGGTCTCGATGAACTGGATGCCGGCCGGACCCGCTCAGGGTCCGGTGTCTCCGTGCGAGTCCGCGCATCATGTACGAGTTCCACCGGGAACGTCGGGAGCCTGTACCGAGCGTGTCGACATTACCCCCCCTAGAACTTCGGGCGGATGACCGTCGCCTGAAGCGCCCGACGGTCCAGCAGCCGGCACAGGCGATCGGCGCCCTGCAGTGCCTGCAGCCCGAACGACGGCGCCGCCTCACACACGAACGACCAGCGCTGGGCCTCCCCCCTGACGTGCACCACTCCCGCCCCCGACAGGGTGTCCCGCCGATACGCCACTTCCTCGACCTGGCCCCACCGCAGCGTCACGGACTCCCCTGCCTGGACCCGGCTCAGTCCGACCTCGTCGGCCTTGAAGACGGTGCGGCTCATGGCCGTGCGCTGCCCGTTCTCTCGGGCGATGAGCGTCGTCCATAACGGCGCATAGGCGGCCGAGAAAACGCCAAACCACGAGGACGTCCCACTGCCCTGCAAGAGGAGCAAGCCCGCCGCACCCAGCACCAGCACCGTTCCGGCCGCCACCATCCCCTTGACCCCAAGAGGCCGCATCGTCTCCGGGTAGGCAAAATACTCGACCCCTTCGGTGCCCGCATCGCCCATGGCGAGGGCCTCCCGCAGGGCCGCCACCGATTGAAAGCGCCGTATCGGTTCGAGGTGCAGTGCCTTCATCACCACCGCCTCAGTCCCCTCCGACACCTGGGCATTGAGCCCTCGAACCGGCTCGAAGACGAAGGGCGTCAACGCCGGATCCCGGCCCGTGAGAAGGAAGTGCATCAGCACCCCGAGGGCAAAGATGTCGGCCCGAGCATCCGATTGATCCCGTCCGTACTGCTCCGGCGCGGCAAAACCCGGCGTTCCCATCAGCACCGTATCCCTGGCTTTGCCCAGCGCAAACACCCGAGCGATGCCGAAGTCGATAAGCTTGATTTGCCCCGACGGAGTCAGCATGCAGTTGGATGGCTTCAGATCCCGATAAATGATGTGGTGGTCGTGGAGATATTGCAGGGCGTCACAAATCTGGAGCGCCCAGCCGATGACCTCGTGCTCCGACCGGGGGCCGTCTTCGAGGGTCGTACCCGGCACGAGCTCCTGCACCAGGCACCGCCGGCCTTCCCAGACAAAGTAGTCAGTCACCCGGGGCAGGTTGGGGTGCGACAGGCTGGCCAGCAACTCCGCTTCCCGCTGGAACTGGTCTTCCAGTCGCTGGCGAAGCTCCGGGTCCACCACCAGTTCTCGCATGACTTTGAGGGCCAGGCGTCCGGAGAGCCGAGTGTCCTCCACCTCGTAGACGATGCTCATGCCCCCTTCGGCCAGCGGGGCGATGATCCGATAGCGGCCGTCGACCATGCCGTCCATGCCCTATCTCCGCACCGTGATAGTGCCCAGCGAGATGGAGTGGGGGACGGTAACGTCCAGCGGCAGACCCTCCACGGCGCGCACCGGGGCATCCCCCGGCAGGAGGAGCATGGGACGGAGCTGACCCGTGTGGTCCTGGACGGGAATCTCGACCCGCCCCTCAACGTCGGAAACACCCCAGGCGACATAGCCGTCCCAGCACAGGTACCCGGGCCGCGGATACCTGCCGGCCAACGCCCACTCCATGGACTGGACATTTCTCTGCAGGGTGGACATCATCAAGTCGCTGAGACTGGCCGACCGGCGACCAGGTTCATCCATGACCAGGAAGAGGCGAGCGCCGGACACCGGACGACCGTTTTGGTGGATGACCGCCGACAGTTGGTTCACGGAAGTGTGCAGCCTGTGGTCACTGGACGACCACCAGTCGCCGGCCGGCAGGAGCTCCCACCACGGATTTGGCTCGTCGGGCAGGTTGGCCAGACCGGCCGCCTCTTGCGAAGCCTGCGGGACATCCCGCTCCAGGGCCTGGCGATCCCACAGCAAGCGCTCCTGACAGAGCCTAAGCTCGGTGGCATAGTACCGATCGAGCGGGTTGCCCGCCGCCATACGCTGCAAGGTGGCTTCATTGCGAGCAGAGTTCCAGTCGTGCACCGTCAGGCGATCGTGGAACAGTGTGCCATCCGCACCCGGTGCCACGAACGTCCAGGTGTGCGCCGCGCCCGCTGACAGCGCCAGCCGGGGCGGCTGTGCCAACGGCAGCACCGCTCCGGTGGCCGCCAGCAGCGTTGCCGCCAAGACGAGCAGCACCATGCCTCGTCCCCGGGCCTGCGGTTCTCGCAGCATGGTCAAGAGGGCGGCCAGGGCTCCCGCCATCACCCCACCCAGCAGGGCCACGCCCCCCAGCACAAGGTGGGGATCCACCACGATGGTGGCGGTGCGGGCTATCTCTCGAAATGCCGGAATCCACGCCGCCCAATGCTGCTGGAGCTGCAAGATCCCGAACAGGGCGCCCAGCGTGCCGTAAAAAACGGCCGCCTGGCCCATGGTGCTGGAGGCCGTTCGCAGGAGCGGGCGAGCCGACAGCAAGACCACCCCCACGCCGACGACCAACAGCTCGGTACCGCCTACCACTTCCAGGCCATCGTATGACGTGTCGACGGGCCAGAGCCCGACCGTCTGCAGCGCCGCCAGCAGGACGGTCAAGGCGATCAGGGCGGCCGCCATGGGCAACACCCGGCGAACACCCAACCACGGCCGCAGAGCGAGTGCGAGGACGGTCGCGATCAGCACCAGCAGCAGCCCTGAGTCCGCCAGGAAGTGCGGTTGCAGGTTCCACGCGTGCACGGTCCAGGCCCATTCGCTCGGAGGGTAACCCCACCGACCCACTTCGCCATATTGCACAGCCGCGGCGCCCAGACCGAGGGTGCCGGCCAGGCATCCAACCAGTCCCCCGACCGCCAGGGCGCGCCACGTGGCCTCAGCCGCACTGGCCGCATCCTGGGTGAGGCGCCGATACCAGGGCGACAGCACCCGCTCGGCCCGGGCCCGCGCGGCCACCGTGGCCGCGAAGTTCACCGGCAGCTCAGGGGCGTCCAACCCCGGCAACTCCCGATCCATCCACGACGCGGCCTGGTTGAAAGATTGGCACGGCGAGCAGGACGTCAGGTGCTCGGCCATGCCGGGCGCCTCCGCCGCATCGATTCGCAGGGTTTCATAAGTCTCGCAGTTCACGGCAGCACCTCCGATGAAAGCTTGTGGGCCAGGCGTTTGCGGGCTTCGGACAGGCGGCTCTTGACCGTCCCCAGGGGGACGCCCAGGATGACGGCGATGTCGTCGTAGGGGAGATCGAGAACCTCCCGCAAGAGAATGACGTGGCGATCGGGAGGGCTCAGCGACTTCAGCGCCTCCCGCAAGATGAGGCGACGGCCCGACGTCTCTTGCAGGCAGGCCTCGTCGACCAGCTCATCCGGCAGCTCGGTTTCCGGCCGCGCTTTGCGCAGCGCCCCAATGCACCGGTGGGTGACGATTTTTAGAAACCACCCCTGTGCCGCCTTCGGGTCGCGCACCGTGCGGATGGTCCGGAAGGCAGCCAGATACGACTCCTGCACCACGTCCTGGGCGGCGTGGTAGTCGTGCAAAATTTGCCACGCCAGCTTGAAAGCCAGTCTCTGGGTGGCCTGGATGAAGGGTTCGAATGCGCTCTCGTCGCCACGCTGAAGCCGCGCCACCAGCCCCTCGAGCGGGCGGTCGGCCGGAGGCGCAGCCGCCGCGGCATGCAACGTCATGGTCAGGACACTCATTCGGCTCTCCTCGTTTGTTTGCTCCAGGAGCCTGGACGCGAGGAGCGCCGGAAAAGTTCGAAACCCGACCTATTGAATTTGAAAGGGCTGCGAGGCCTGCACCTGGCCGTTGAGGAGAACGTCGACGCGGTACCAGCCGGGGGCGAACCCGCCGCCGGGAGGGTAGAGCGGTGCCCAGCCCCGATCGCCGCCCGTGCGCACCAGCAGGGTGCTGTGGTTCAACAGGCGGTTGCCCTGGTAGAGTTGGACTTCAAACCCCTGATCGTAGGGGGGTGGCAGCACGGAGGCCCACAGCACCAGCGCCTGCACCGGCGGGAACATGGTGGCGGCGGACACCGGGGTGCCGTCGGGTCCCACGGACTGGCACAGGGCCAGCGCGTGCACGACGGTGGACGCTGGCGGCGTATAGGCCTGGGGTTGGGGTGCGCCGTACGCGGGGCTGATCATGCCCGCCGGTGCGACCGGGCTGTCGTAGGCGACCAGCACGTCGACCTCGTGGTCGGTGGGGATGACCGCCTCGTGACCTTGGATGAGGGCCCCGAACACGCTCACAAAGACCACCGCCCCGGCCGCCATGGCGCTCTGGTTGGCCCCGCTGTCCACCGTTCGACAGTGCACGGGTATCCACGACCCATCCACCGCCTGGACCCGGTCGATGGTCAGCTCCAGGTGGCCGCTCCGGCCCAGCGCCTTGGAGTGTTCGGCCTTGACCACAGTGCCATAGGCATCGGCCCCCGCCGCCACCAGCGTGACGCCCTGGTACACCAGCGGCCGGGCCACCACGAAATGGACGATGTCGCCCTCGTGCGCATTGGCGCTCGAAATTTCCGCGGCCGGTCGAACCGCCAGCGCGGTTCCCTGATAGATGCGATACGGTGACTGCGCCGAGACGGAACTGCTCACCAGCAGCATGCAGAGGCAAAGTATGCCGAGTAGCTTCATCATACCATCCTGAGACCCGCTCGAAGGCCGACAAGGTTCCTTGAAAATCATTAAAGCCAACTAATTGTGGCGTCGATCCTTGACGCAGACGCTGCCTTCCATGTTCTTGGCAAATTTCTTCAGTTCGGCGGCGATCTGCGACAGTTGGCCGTGGTGCTCGATCTGTCGCTTCTCGTTCGTCACGATGACCATGGAGATGGTCATGATGGGAAACCGCTGGCGATTGCCGCGACGGTCGAACGAATCGATAAACCCTTGCTCGCGGTCTTCCGGATCGTAGAAATCACGAATCATGCGATCGAAGCGTTCCACCATCGTGCTCCCGATGACGTCGGCGTTGGCCGGCGTGGTGACGATCATGTAGTCGTCGCCCCCAATGTGCGCCACGAAGTCGTCCTCGTTGCCGAACTCCTTGATGGTATCGGTCAACAGATCCGCCGTCGCCTTGATGACCGCATCACCAGCAAAGTGCCCATAGCGGTCGTTGTAGGCCTTGAAGTTGTCGAGATCGATATAACAGGCTGCAAAGGTATCGCCGGAGTCGATGGCCGTCTGCACCTTCTGCTGCAAGGAGAGGTTGCCCGGCAGGCCGGTCAACGGGCTGGCCGCCAGGCTGTGACGGGTGCGGCGGAGCAGCATCTCGACTCGGGCCAGCAGCTCGCGCATATCGAACGGCTTGGGCAGATAATCGTCTGCCCCCTCCGCCAACCCCTGGACCCGAGCTTCGACCTCGGCCCGGGCCGTCAGCATCAACACGGGAATCGTATTGGTCTTGAAGCTGCCTCGCAGGCGGCGGCAGACCTCGAGGCCGTCCATCTTGGGCATCATCACGTCGAGGATGATGAGGTCGGGGGGGCCGGCCGCCACCAGCGCCAGCGCTTCCACCCCGTTGGAGGCCTGCATGACGTCGTACTGCTTGAACTCCAGGCCGGTCTTCAAGATAGCGCGACAGTCCGGGTCGTCGTCAACGACGAGGATCCGGGATTTGGAATGGGTCAGCCCATCAATGAGGTTCACGTTGTCTTAAGATTTGCGGCCCCGCCTGCGCTCCGACCGGTTATTTCTGCTCGGCTCGCCCTTTGCCTGCAGATGGCGCCACAGCATTTGCATGTAATCTTTTCCCGGATCCGTACGCCACGCCGATCTTGGGTACCCGTCCGGGGTCTGGTGGTCGCCATAGTCCAGATAGTCGGGAACGACCCGCCGCCCCTCCGCGACCTGGTAATGGCCCCACACGCGAGAGGGCGGGATGTGATAGCGACGGCACAGGTAGTCCACTAGCGTGAAAGATGCCTGGACCAGAGCCGCATCATCCAGCACGGCCCGCTCGTCACGGCCCACCATCTCGATGGACATGGCCACGTGGTTCACGCCGTAGGCGCCCCGACAGCGCCGATCGGTCGGAACGCAGCAATACACCGTGCCGTCGCGATCGATGATGAAGTGGCTGGACAGGTGGCCGTACACTCGCCCCACGTCGCCGTCGTCGTACCACGCACCCCGGTCGAACAGGTTCCAGGCCTGGTCCAGGGAGGGTCCAGCGGTGTAGTGCATGACGATGGCGGTCGGGTCAAGGACCAGCGATCCGTCGTGCACGTGGCGCTGGAAGTAGTTTTGATACTCGGCGGTCCACCGGTCGATGGGAAGCCAGCGGGCCCGCGCCCGCAGGCCCACCGCCCGCAGGTCGGCCGGCGTCACGGCCGTGTCCGCGCACGCCGGCGCCAGCAAAAGACACAGCAGGACCAGGCACCTCCAACTCACCGCAGGACGGCAGTGGCAGAGGCGGGCGCCAACAGGAGACCGGTCGTGCTGGAGATGCGGGGATAGCCCTCCGGCACGTGACAGCCGGCGTGGCGCCCCCCCTGGCACGAGAGGGTATAGTCGGTGCCCTGGGCCTGATAGGTGTAAGCGCCGTCGTCGACTGGACAATGCGGCACGACTCGCAGGTAGTGCGGCACGAGAACCTGCAGCCGATCGGGATACTGGTTGGCGTGGTCGGACGCCCAGGCGTCCAACGCGGCCCCGATGGCCCGTAACTGGTTGCCGCACCCGGTCAAGTCGTCGGACGAAGAGGAGGCCGCCGCGAGGGCGGCCGGAGCCGCCACCAGGGCGGCCAGATACTGCTCCAGCATGCCGCGGTCAGCCGGGAGACTGACCCCGTGCGCATCCGGCAACACGGGCTTCCACGCCGTTCCCACCTTTTCGAGGGTCACGGTCGAGGGCCGTGACTGGCCATCCACCTGCTCCTGGATCTGGCACACCACCTGGGAGCCATCGGGTTCGAGGGATTGGATGGTGTACGAAGACACCATCGGCAGGCTGGCCAGGACCGGCAACTCCAGCCGCTGCAACCCGTATCGAGAAGAGTATTCCGGACCGTCGTTGGCCCCGCCGGCGAGATGGTGGTGCGTGCCGGGGCACAGGATGGTGAACTGACCCGTCTTGGGCGAACTCTGGTAGCGGTAGG
>DASYBA010000551.1:0-4727 GCA_036501005.1 Candidatus Xenobia bacterium
TCCGCCATCCTGAGCTCTTCGACGCCGGCTTCTTCGGCATCTCCCCGCGCGAGGCGACGGCCATGGATCCCCAGCAGCGCATCCTGCTGGAGGTCGCCTGGGAGGCCCTGGAAGACGCCGGCTATCCCCTGGAGCAGGTCTCGGGCACCAATATGGGGGTTTTCACCGGCATATCGGTTCACGACTACGCCGACCTGCAAGACATCGACAGCCTCTCCACCCACAGCGTGAGCGGCTGGGCACTCTGCATGGCGTCCAATCGCATTTCATACGCGTTCGACTTCCGCGGGCCCAGCTTCAGCGTCGATACCGCTTGCTCATCCGCGCTGGTCGCCTTGCACCAGGCCTGCCTGGCGATCGATAAAGGCGAGTGCGATGGTGCGTTGGTCTGCGGATCCAACAGCCTCTACCACCCCATGCATCATATCGCCTTCAGTCGCCTCTCCATGCTGAGTCCCACCAGCCGGTGTCACGCCTTCGACAAATCGGCTGACGGCTATGTGCGCAGCGAGGGGGCCGGCGTCGTCGTATTGAAACCTCTGCAGCGTGCGGTCGCGGACGGCGACCGTATCTACGCGGTGCTGCGCCGCACGGCCGTCAATTCGGATGGCCGCAACGAAGGCCTGACCGTGCCCAACGTGGAGGCCCAGATCCGACTCCTCCAGACCGCGTATCGAGACATGCCGATTGAGAAGGTGCGCTATGTCGAAGCGCACGGCACCGGGACGCAGGTCGGGGACCCGGTCGAGGCCCGTGCCATCGGCGAGGTCCTGGGCCGCCGGGACCGCCCGGTGCTGGTGGGATCCGTCAAGACCAATATTGGACACCTCGAGGCCGGGGCCGGCATCGCGGGCCTCATCAAAGCCTGCCTGGTGGCCTGGAAAAGGCAGGTCCCGCCCAACCTGCACTTCCACGAGCCCAACCCGAAGATCCCGTTCGACGATCTGGGGCTGGTCATCCCCACCCAGTCGCATGCCCTGCCGGAGGACAGCCTGCTGGGCGTCAACAGCTTCGGATTCGGCGGCACCAATGGCCACGCGGTCTTGTCCACCCACCCGCAGCCCGTCGCCAGCCGGCCTTCGAATCAACCTTACCTCATCTGCCTGTCCGCCCGGAGCGAGGCCGCGCTGCAGACCCGCCGAGAGCATCTGCAAGCCCTCCCGGCCCAGGCCGTCGCCTACACCGCTTTGGCCCGCCGCTCCCATCTGCCGTATCGCATGGCGTTCTTGAGTGACGACCCGGCTCCGCCGGCTCCGCAACACGTCCGGCATCGGCCTCGAATCGCTTTTGTGTACAGCGGGCAGGGCTCGCAGTGGGTCGGCATGGGCCGGTCCCTGCTGGCCGATTCCCACTTCGCGGCTTGTATCGAAGCCTGCGAACCCCACTTCAAGAAGAGCGCCGGCTGGTCGCTGAAGGCCGCGCTGCACGACGATGCCCTCCGCCTGGAGGAGACCCGCCTCGCGCAGCCGCTGATTTTCGCCATCCAGGCGGGGCTGACGTGGATGCTGCGAGCGTGGGGTATCGAGGCCGAGGCGGTCATCGGCCATAGCGTCGGCGAAGTGGCCGCCGCGTGGGCATCTGGTCATCTATCTCTGGCCGACGCCATCCATCTGGTCGTTCACCGGGGACGTCTGATGGACTGCGACGCCTCCCACGGCCGCATGCTGGCGGTCGCTGCCTCGCCCGACAAGGTCGCGCCTTACTTGTCGGACGGCGTCGGCGTGGCCGCTATCAACGCGCCCGCCTCCGTCACCTTGTCGGGGACGATCAAGGCGATCGACAAGATTCGCCAGCGCCTGCGAGACAGTGGGTTCGACTGCACCGACGTGCGGGTCGAATACGCTTTCCACAGTGCCCAGCTCGATGGTCTGCAGGGCGAATTGCTGGCGGCACTGGCCTCTCTCCAACCGCAGGCTTCGCACTGTCCCATGATCTCCACCGTCACCGGCGTGGCCGTCAGCCGCGCTGACGCAGCCTATTGGTGGCAGAACGTGCGGCAGGCGGTTCACTTCACCGACGCCGTCAAGACGGCTCGGGACCAGGGCATCGATACGTTTATCGAAGTTGGCGGCCATCCGGTGTTGGGGCCGGCCCTCGTCGACAACGGCGTTCGCACGGTACCGACGCTCCGTCGGCAGCAGCCGGAACGGCGGGCGTTCCTGGCCGCCCTGGCTGAACTGTATCGACTGGGGGCCCACGTGCAGTGGGGCGATGCCGAGCGGCCCCAGTGGATCCGCTGGCCCCGCTACCCCTGGCAGCACGAGCGGTTCTGGCAGGAGTCGCAGCGCTGTGCGGCCCTCCGCACGGATCCGTCTCGACACGCCCTGCTGGGGCAGCCGTCAGGCATGAATGCCTGGACCCTGTCGGTCTCGCCCGAGGATCCGTCGTGGATGGGCCACCACCTTCTGCATCAGCAGTGCGTCCTGTCGGCCAGTACGGTCCTGGAGATGGGCCTGGAGGCCGCTCACGCCACCGGCCGCCCCATGCCGCTGGTGTTGGAGAAGGTGCATATCGATGCCGCCTGCTACATTACACCGGGCACCGTATTGAACGTGTTGTCCGACGGTTCGACGTTTACCGTCATGCACGACGGCAAGCCGCTCGCGGGTGGACAGGTCAGCACGGGCACGGAGGGCCACCGGACACTGGACGTCCAGGCGCTGCAGGCCCGGTTCGAAAGAGTCAATGAAGGCAGCCTCAAAGCGGAGTTTGATGCTCGTGGGCTGCAGTTTGGCCCGACGTTTGATGCCATGCAACGGGTGTGGTCGCACCGAGGGGAGGCGCTGGCCGAGATCGTCGGTGAGGCGCACCTGCCGGCCCACGACGGCTTGTCGTTTACCCATCCTGGCACCATCGACTCGTGCTTTCAAGCGCTTCTCGCCACGACCGATCAGACCATGACGCCCCCGGGCACCACGTTCATGCCAGTCGGCATGGAACGGGTCAGACTGCTGCATCCGTTTGAAGGTCGGGTGTTCGTCCACGTCCGCCTGCGCCATCAGACCCGCCGGGAAGTGCTCGTCGACTTAGGGCTGCACTCGCCCGACGGTCGGCTTCTCATGGAGGTGCAGGGGTATCGATTGGTGCGGGCCCTGGAGCGGACGGGGGCCCATCCCCTGGATACGCTGGGGTACGCCATGGCGTGGGAGCCGTCCGATATTACCGAGCGTGAGGATCGGAGCGGTGCGTGGCTGGTGTTCAGCGACGGCAGCCCCTTTGCGGATCGGTTGGCGGCCCGCCTGGACGAAGTCCACGTGATGAAGCCGGGGGCGCGCTACGATCTGCGAGACGTACAACCCCTGGCCGGGTGCATCCACCTACAGGCCCTGTCGGCAACCCGAGAGGATGCGGCCGCACCGCTGCTGCCGCTGATCGATCTGCTCGTGCAGGCGGAGGAACACGACCTGCCCGTCCCTCGTCTGTGGGCGGTCTCCAAGTGGGCCCAACCGGTGACCGGGAACGTGAATCCGGACGGTGCGCCCCTGTGGGGGCTGGTGCGGGTGCTGGCGACCGAGGAACCCTACCTCAATCCGACGTTGATCGACATCGACTCCGACGATGTCGAACCGGTTCTGGCGGAGTTGACAGCCAAGGCCGCCGAGGAGGTTGCGTATCGAAATGGTCGTCGCTTTGTCCATCGGTGCGGGCGCCTGGCCCTGACGGGGCTGCCCTTGGCGGCCGCACCGGCGGAGAGCCGGTACGCCCTGACCTGCGATCCGCCCGGCACGCTCGAGGCCCTGTGCTGGGAGGCGCAACGCCCGGGACCTCTCGCCTCGGACCACGTTCGGGTCGACGCCATGGCGGCGGGTCTCAACTTCAGCGACGTCATGCGGGCCTTGGGGCTTTATCCAACGGAAGGTCTGCTGGGGGTTGAGTTTGCCGGCCGGGTGCTGGAGGTTGGATCGAACGTGGCGGATCTGGCTCCGGGCGATCGGGTCATGGGGCTGGGGGCCGGCACGTTTGCTACCACCGTGGATGTGCCCCGTCATTACGTGGTCCGTACGCCAGACGCACTGTCCGATACGGAAGCCGCCGCGCTGCCTCTTGCCTTTGCGACGTCCTACCATGCTCTGTTGGATACAGGACGACTGCGCCCCGGGGAGCGGGTGTTGATCCATGCGGCGACCGGGGGCGTCGGACAGGCGGCCATGCAGGTCGCGCGCAACGTCGGGGCCGAGATCTACGCGACCGCGGGCAGCGAAGAGAAGAGAAAGTTGCTCCTGGAGCAGGGCGTGGCGGAGGTCTACGATTCCAGAACGACGGACTTTGCCGACCAGGTGCAAGTCGACGTCGTGCTCAACAGCCTGTCGGGCGAGGGGCTGGTACGTGGATTGGATACGCTTCGCCGTTTCGGCCGCTTTGTCGATCTCACCAAGCGCGACATCTACGCCGACATGCCGGTCGGCTTGAACCCGTTCCGGCGAGGGCTGTCCTACACCGCGGTGGACCTGGAACAGGTCATGCACCACGCCCCGGAGATCATCCAGAGGCTCCTCGTGCGGCTGCGAGACGACATCCTGGCCGGCCGGGTCAAGCCGCTTCCGACCATGACCTGGCCGTACGACCGGGTGGAGGACGCCTTCCGCACCATGAGCCAGGCCCGCCATATCGGAAAAGTGGTGCTGGTCCGTTCGAAACCGGAGCGGGTCCAGCGGAGTGCCCACCCCCTGACGCCGGGCCGGTGGCTGGTCACCGGCGGGCTGGGCGGGTTCGGTTCGGAAGTCGTT
>DASYBA010000552.1:0-3325 GCA_036501005.1 Candidatus Xenobia bacterium
GGGAACAGCGGTTGGTAGATGTCGACGACCAGCGATCCGGCCAGGGCGTTCAGAGCCGATTCGAAACTCGACAAGACAACCGATACGACCGCGGCCGTCACCACGCCGGCCAGTCCGACCGGCAGTGCCGTCAGGATGAAATGGGGAAACACCTCCTTGGGCGCCGGCGGTATGAGGTGCGGTTCCGGGTGGACCTGGTACCAGGCCAGGAGCAGCGTGCCCAGCCCCAGGAAGAGAGCCGCAATGGGAATGTCGGCCAGGCCGGAGCCGATGACGGCCCGAGCGCTGCGCTTCGTATCGGATGCGGTCAGCATGCGCTGCACCATGTCGTAATCCGTTCCGAAGATGGCGACGTTGGTGATGGTGGTCCCCAAGAGAGCAGTCCACACCGTGAATTCCAAGCCTGGGTCCGGGCGCCAGTCGAGAATCTGCAGGTGGGCCGGTCCCACCAAGGCCGGCACCGCCGCCAGGCCGCCCGGAATCCCGTGTATCATGACGGCCGCCGCGGCCACGGCCCCGCCGAACATCACCCCGACCTGGAGCACCTCGGTCCAGATCACGGCCTTGATGCCCCCCGCCACGGTGTAAAGGGTGCCCACCACCGCCACCAGGACGATGGCCGCGGTACCCGATATGCCAAACGCCTGCTGGATGAGGATGGCCCCGGCAAACAGGCGAATCCCGCTCATCAACACCCTGCTCACCAGGAACAGGGCCACCCCCGCCCCGCGAGTCCAGCGACCGAAACGACGGGCCAGGAACTCGTAGATGGAGACGACTTCCGATTCGTAGTAGGCGGGGACGAACCAGCGGGCCACGATGACCCGGGCGAGGATCGCCCCTGCTGCCATCTGCAGGTAGGTCCAATTGCCGGCATACGCCATGGCGGGGACCCCCACAAAGGTGAGGGCCGAGATTTCCGTCCCCACGATGGAGAGCAGGACGGCCCACCAGGGGATGTGTCGGCCCCCGAGCAGGTAGCCCCGAGTATCGTGCTCGGCCCCGCGGCAGCGCCACCCAATCCAGGCGACGGCGGAGAAATAGACCACCAGGACCCCGAGGTCGAGGGGAGACAGCTTCACCCGTCAGGGTTCGGTCCAGTCAGCTATTCACCCCTGGGGGCGTAGAACACGGCCGGGGCGAACACTGGATTGTAGCTCACGCTTTCGACCGAGGTGCCGTTCGACCCGATCAAACCATGCGAACCGCGAGCGCCGCGGTTGGCCACCATCTCCGTGTGGTAGTTGGGGAAGATGGCAATGTCTCCAGGCCGGGCCTGGCGCTGCGAAACCTGGTGCCAACCTTCATGGGACAGGTCGCCGTGCATGGTGCCGACGTTGATCTCGTGGTGCTTCAGGCGGCCGTTATCCATCTCGGCGGCGCTGACGAAGTCGGCACAATCGTTGGTCACTCCGCCGGCCCGATGGTAGTTCTTCAGGTTGTGGATGCTCCCCGACGACCGCCCCAGGAATTTCTTCGCCAGCTTGACCGCGTCTATCCCGGACGTTCGCAGTTTCTGCTGGCGGGTGGGTTTCTTGGGCGCTGCGGCGGGGTGGGCCCCCGAGATGCCGGCGACGATGTGGGACACGTTGCTGCCGCCGTGGGTATCGCCATGCGTGGCCTCGTGCGAGAGGCTGGCGGTTTCTCCCTGCACGGCACTCGTCACTCCGGTGACGGCCCGCCGAACCGTCTGGCTGACGGTCGAGATGAAGCCGGTAGGGTTTGTGCTGCTACTGGATGGATTGACGGTGGTCGACATGGGCACTCCTCCCTCTGCTCCTTCGAGTATAGGCGGAGGTCAGGCGCTAGCCGATAGATGGGCTGTAAACTGCGTATCCAAAAGGTAAACGAGGATTTTGTGATTTGCTAACGGATTAGTTGGACGACCAGCGGGGCTTGAAGGTCGGGCGGGCGAGAAGCTGTTCGACATCGTGAGGCGCGGATTGCACGATCATCTTGCTGACGTAGACCAGGAGACTCATGTTCCAGAGATCGGCCGGCCCGATCACCACGCCGGTCTGGCGGTCTGCGGCGTTGTCCAGCCGCGTCTGCACCTGCGATATGGCCGATTCCAGAGTACCCTCGAAGACGTCCAGTTGTGAGTCGATATTCGAATATTTCCCGGGCGGAAACCGAGCCATGCGACCCAGCGCCAGCAGCCCTTCGGCGGGCGACTCCTCGTCTTCGAACCCCTCGAACTGATGAGGGCGGTTCAAGAGCAGGAGGGTCGGGGGCTCGACTCGGACCATGCCCTGGCGAACGACCGTATCACCCAGGTTGACTACGGAGGTGGAAAGCAGCACGTAGGGCAACTCGGTCGTCCCCACCGTCAAGAGTCGAGACGTACGCTGTCGGCGTACCTCCGTTTCACGTACGGCCCGGGCAAAGTCTTCTTGAAAGCCCATGTCATGCGAGTTCATTCCCATCCGGGCGCACTCCTTTTCAAAATAGCGTCATCTGGCGCGGCCCGGGCCGCTGGAAGGCCGTCGCGGAGAGCGTCGATCGATCGGTGTTCAAACCCAGTCGTCGACAGGTCAGGGCAAACATGTGCTTGATCTGTTCCGCAAACACGCCCTCGCCGCGATGGCGGTGCCCGAAGCGAGGGTCGCTCAGCTTGCCGCCGCGCATGTCTCGCAGCCGGTTCAGCACCTTCTGACGGCGCTGCGGATAGTGCTGCTCGAGCCACGCTTCAAACAGCGGTGCGACGCCGTGCGGTAGACGCACGATGGTGTAGCCCGCCCGCCGGGCGCCCGCCGCCTTGGCCGCTTGCAAAATGGACGGGACCTCAGTATCGTTCAACCCCGGGATGATGGGGGCCACCATCACGCCGACCGGAATGCCCGCCTGTGCCAACTGTCGCACCGCCTCCAGCCGTCGCACCGGCCGCGCCGCCCGGGGCTCGAGGCGCCCCGCCAGGTCGCCATCGAGCGACGTGACCGACAACGTCACGGCCACCCCCTGCCATGGCACGAACCGCTGCAGGACGTCGATATCCCGCGTCACCAGGTAATTTTTTGAAATGATCGTGACGGGATTGCGGAACTCGGCAAACACCTCGAGGCACCTGCGAGTCAGCTTGAGATGCCGCTCGACGGGTTGGTAGCAGTCGGTATTGCCGCTCAGCGCCACCGTCTGAGGTTCCCAGTCGGTGGCCATCAACGCCTCTCGCAGGAGCTCCGGAGCTTGCTCCTTGACCATGATGCGGGTTTCGAAGTCGAGCCCCGCCGACAGGCCGAAGTACTCGTGGGTGGGCCTCGCGTAACAGTAGATACAGCCGTGCTCGCAGCCTCGGTAGGGGTTGAGGCTGGCGTCGAAACCGATGTCG
>DASYBA010000553.1:0-6345 GCA_036501005.1 Candidatus Xenobia bacterium
CCTACTACCACACCTATGCCGAGGTCCATGATCAGTGGCGTTGGGCATGGTGGCCCCTGCGCATGCCGTACGGCCCCGCCAACCTGCCCCTGTTCGAGGTGGCCGCGTGGCTCTCCAATTGGGCCGTGCCTGCATCCTGGGTGACAGCGGTGCAGCAGGTCCATCCCATGGCCGGCGCCTGGCTGGGGGCGCTGAACGCCTTGCTGCCGCTGTACTTTCTCAAAGCCGTCAACCTCGGTCTGCATCTGGCCGGGCTCTGGCTTCTCTACGGCATCGTGCCGCCGCACCCCATGTATCGACAGAGACTGTTCCTCTATGCCGTCAACCCGCTCCTGCTCTTCGAGCTGGTATCGAACGGGCACCAGGATGCCCTGGTCGTGTTCTTCACCTGCGCGAGTCTGGCGGCCTTGCGCTCGGGCTCTCCCTTGACGGCCTTCGCCGCCAGTCTCGCGGCCACGCTCAGCAAACTCCTGGCGATTTCCCTCCCGGTCGGATTGTTGCTCTACTTTCTCCGCCGGGGCCAATACCGGACGCTGCTGTTGAGTATTGCGATGGGGCTCGCCACCTTCATCCTGGTGCGCCTGTGCTGGTTTGATTCGATAGCTGACATGAAGGTGCTCACCCCATGGTTTTCGCCTTTCGGCACGACGGCGGCGATTCTCTACATTCCCGGAGCCGTGGAGAACACGATCGCCATGCGGGAAATCAAGATGCTGTTCTGGTACGGGGTGTGGCCGGCCACCGCCATCTACTGCGGCTGGGTCCTGCTGCAGGCCCGCCGCTGGTCCGACTTCGTGGCCGGCCAGTTGGTGACGTGGGCCGCCCTGCTGGTCGTGCTCAGCACCTACACCCGCGTCTGGTATGTGACGTGCCTCTTGCCGCTGGGCGTCCTGCTCCCGGCCGGCCTGTTTGAGTACACCTTGCTGTGCACCTTCTGCTGCCCCGTGCGCAACTACTACGAAATGTACTGGACGGCTGGCGTAGTGCTCGTGCTGGTGGCCGCGTTGCTGCTGTGCTGGAGCAGCCGGGCCGATGCCGGTCCGCGGCGTCGCCTGGCCCTTGGCCTGGCGGCGTTCGAGGGGGTCCTGTACCTGTTGATGTCGAGCTACTGGCTGCCCAACAACCTGACGTGGGGCATCGGGGCCCATCTCGTGCCCCTGGCCTGGCTGATTGGCACGGATCGCTTGCGGCGGAGACGGCCATGGTAGGCTCCCTCTTGTACTGCGAGGTACGCGGCCAGCGATTTGCCGCCCAGGTCCGGTACCAGGCAGATGATGCCCTCTTCGTCGGGCGACTGGTCGATAGCGAGAACGTGGTTTGTTTCGACGGGGGTTCGATAGACGAACTGGAGGCCTCGTTTCGAACGGCCCTGGACCATTACGCCCCGGTGCCTGCCCGGGGCTCCCGACTGGCGGTCCTGCCGCCCCGCATGGTCGCGGCGCTGAGCCGGGCCTGCCGCCCCACCGGCCTGGGCATGAACGATCGATTTGTGCTGGCCCTGGCGGTCCTCCTCGTCGTCCAGGCGGCCATCGGCTTTATCGACTCGACCGCGGGCAAGCGCTACCTGCTCAATTCCATGCCCGCCTTCGACCAGATGCCCATCGGCACGGCATGTCAGATCGCCGCGTCGCTTCTCGCCTGGCTGGTGTGGATTGCCCGCTACCGCTGTCGGGCGCCGCAAGACGTCTCCTGGCCCATGGTATTACGGGCCGCGACGCTCCTCGGGCTGTTGTCGTGGCTGTGCCCGCAGGTCAACTCGGCCGACCTCTTCCTGTACGTGTCGCACGGCCGCCTCATGCTCCTGCATCACCTCAGCCCGTACTACCACACCTACCAGGACGTCAATGACGACTCCTGGACCCAGGCGTGGGCCCAGACCCGCATGGCCTATGGACCCGCCAACTTTCCCATCATGTGGCTGGGCGCCGCCATATCGAACTGGACCGTTCCCTCGGCCTGGATGGATGCGGCCTCGTGGAGCGAACCTCTGGCCGCCTGGGTCGCCAACCTGAACGCCATTGTCGCCATCTACGCCATCAAGGCCCTGTGGCTGGCCTTGCACGTGCTGGGCGTCCGCCTGTTGTGGCACACGGTGCCCGACCATCCACTGTATCGGCAGCGCGTTTTCCTCTATGCGGTCAACCCCTACGTGCTCTTCGAGCTGATCTGCAATGGGCACATCGACATGTGGATGGTCTTTCTCACCCTGGCGGCCCTCTACCAGGCGCGTCGCGAACGGTGGGAAGCAGCCTTCAGCCTGGGTTTCCTGGCCGCGCTCAGCAAACTCATGGCCCTTGCCTTGCCGCTAGGACTCCTCTGTTTGATGTGGCACCGGCGGGCCTATCGATCCATCGCCCGCTGCCTCGGGGTGGCCGTCGTCATCTTCGGGGTTCTGCGGCTGTGGGTCTTTGACAGCCTGGCCGACATGAGCGTTCTGGTGCCGCAAGATGGCTTCAACGGAACCTTTCCCCACATGGACTGCCTGTCAGGCTGGCTATGGCCCGGCGATCCCAGTCCCTCGGCCCTCAAAGCCGACTTCATGCTCATCCACTGGGGCCTGCTGTGGCCCGTGGCCCTGGCGGTCTGCGGCGCCGTCCTGCTGGACAGCAAGAGCTTCCGCCGCCTGGTGGCCGGCCAGCTTCTGGTCCAGGCCAGCCTTCTGACGGTGTTTGCCAGCTTTGTCCAACCCTGGTACTGGGTTGGCCTCATGCTGTTCGGACCGTTCCTGCCGGCCGGCCTTTTTGAATATACCGCCATCATGAGTCTGACCGGCCCGTTTCTGGCCTACTACCACACCGAGGTGATCAACCAGGTGTCGTTCCTGATCCTTGGAGCCGTCTTTCTCATGTGGTCACGAGAACGGTGGAGTGTAGCCCTGGTCTGGGTCCTGGCGGGTTTTGTCTGCCTCTATACCGCCGGTGACCAGACCAACGTGGCGACCTGCGCATTGGATCAGCTCCTGCCCTACCTCTGGCTCCTGGGTTGCTGGTATCGGACCCGGGGGGCTCGGTCTTGAACACCATGCAGATCGTCGTGCAAGACCGCGTTTTCCGCGCGCAGGTGAGCTTTGACGGCGAAGACGGCGTCTTTGTCGGCCGCGTGCTGGACACCGACGACGTCCTCTGCTTCGAGGGCACCACCGTGGCCGAGCTGAAAGCGGCCTTCCACGCCCTGTTGGCGGCCGATCCCCGGCCGCCCGCGCCGCCCCCCGTGGTGGTCCTGCCCGAGCCGTTGCTCGAGGAGGCCCGCACCATGGCGCGGCGCGTGGGACAGTCCCTCGACGCCTGGCTGGCAGAGGAGATCCAGCGGCAGGTACGCCGACCTCGTCCGTGGGAAGACTGGGTCAGCCAGACCGGCCCCGTGCGAAACGCACTCCTTGGGTGTTGGACGGGGCTGTTGGCGATTCAATCCTGGTATTTCGTCGACGAGCACGGCGGGCTCCAGCTTTCGCACCTGCCCGTGTCGGGTCCCCTTCCCATGACCCTGCAGGCGACCGTCTTGCTGGCCATTTGGGTGATTCTCTTCCTGCGCAGCCAGTGTCGACACCCGCGCAGCATGTCCCGGCGGCGTTTCTGGTGGATCACGCTGGCCATTGGCGGCGTCGCCTGGTTGGCGCCTCCGACCAACTCCAACGAGGTGCTCGACTACCTTGGCTATGGACGGGTCCTGGCGCTGCACCACCTGTCGCCCTGGTCCCATGGCCTGGGCACCCTGCACGACGACTTCACCCGCTGGTCGAGCGAACGGGGCGGCATGGCCTACGGCCCCCTGCACGTCCCCACGCTGGCCCTGGCGGGATGGGCGTCGGCCGTGGATCTGCTCCTGGCCGTCTATCTATTGAAAGCCCTGTGCCTCGGCCTGCACGCGGCGGCGGTCTGGACCTTCGAGCGCAGCGGGGTGTCTCGAGAAAAGCTCTTGACGTATGCGCTCAATCCGCTCATCCTCTTCGACGTCGTGGTCAACGGGCATCCCGAGGGGGTGTTGCTGCTCTGTTTTGCCGCCACTTTCCATGCCCTCCGTGTCGGACGCCTGCCGCAAGCGTTCACAGCGGCCCTGGGGGCCGCACTGTCGTATGGGACGGGCGTGGTGACGGTGGCGGGAGAAGCGGTCCAGGCGCTCCGGCGGCGGCGTCCTTTCGAGCTTCTGTCATGCGCGGCTTTCCTGCTCTTCACCGCCCTCTGCCTGCGATGGATCTTTCCCCACAGCTTTTCCGACACGCTTCGCCTGTGGCCGCTGACGCACGCCGCCTTTGCCCCCAACCATGAGACGTTGCGAGGCCTGGTCGCCTCGACGAAGCCCTGGCCAGACTGGTGGTCCGAGCGGACGGATGCCACGGCATGGGCCTTTTTGACCGCCCTCGGCCTCTTGCTGGGGGCCGCGTGGTCGTGGGCCGCCACCACGCCGGAGAAGTTTGCCCAGGCCCAGGTGTTGATGCTGTCGTATTGGCTGGTCGTCCTGGCCTGGTACGGCCAGACGTCGTGGTGGACCTGGATCATGGGATGGGCTGTCGCATCGGCGACACCGGCCCTCATCGACTATGCGATCCTGATGGCCCTCATGCCCATTTTTGGGGCGTACCAGATGCAGGACTTCGCGACCTTTGAGCTGTTCCTGGTGGTCATATGGCTCTGGTGGATGGGGGTCGAGCAGTGGCCGGAGCGGCTTCTGCTGGGGGTGGCCGGGACGGTGGCGCTGTTGTCGACCCTGCTCATTCCTATCGAACCCGCCAAGCTGATCGGCACGCAGCTCGTGCCCTTCGTGTGGATGGTGGTGCGCCTTTATCGGAGCAAGGGAGAAACCCGGCGCCGCCAGACCTCCAGTGTCACGCCATCCCGGATCCTCGCCTTGCCCACGAACTCATAGTCGTCGCTGAGAATGGTCTCGACGACCGGAGTCTGATCGACGTCGGGGTTGGGATCGGAGCGGAAGATGACCACGTCGGGGTTGCTGGCTGCGGCCATGGTCGCGGTGGCCCACCAGCGGGCGTCGGCATAGTCCCGCAGATACCACGGCAGCGGCCAGTAGTCGTCCATGCTGGCACAGCACGCGATACGCCCATGCCCGGCCGCGGCAACCCCTTCCTGCACCTGCGCCAGCAGAGCCCGGGTTGCTGGGGCGGTGGGCTCCGACACGTAGGCTACGGCCGGGTCGTCGGCATGCAGAAAACACAGCCAGACGCATTGACTCAGCATGACGACCGACCACCCCAGGTGGCACCAGCCGAAATGGCGCGTGGCCATGACCTCTTGCAGGTGCTCGCTGGCCACACCCGCCAGGAGGCTGAGCGGCAGGATGAGATCCAGGCATTCCCACGGCGTCTTGTGGCTCGGCCACGAGTAGAACAAGAGCACGCCCAACAGCCACCAGGCGATGAGCTTGCGAAACCGGGTGCGCCGCTCCGGGTATCGCAGCAGGCCCCCGATGGCGCCGACGGCCAACACCGCGAGCAGAGGCTCGTTCTGGCCCAGCCAGAGGAGGTACTGCCAGGCAGGCTCCGGCCAGTCGGCCCGCCCCCCGTGGCTCCAGAACGGCTGCGCGCCCAAGGCATCCACCAGGCTTGCTGGATGGAGAAAGAAGGAAGAGTACAGCGTGGCCCAGATGGCGAGGAAGACCAGCAGGCCGGCCAGACCGGCGCCCACCACCGCCGCCGGCGACGCCCGCGTCAAGCGACGTTCTCCGTTCGATAGAAACTCCGCCGCCAATAGCGAGAGCAGGGGGTAGAGGGCGGTTTCCTGGGTACAGAAGAGCAAAGCCGCCGCGGCAAACGATGCCATGACCGTCCACCACAGGCCCAGGCGCTCCATGTGGAGCCACGGCACGACCGCGGCCAGGGTGAAGCAGACGAACACAGACTCGTGGACATAATCGCGGGCGAAATACACCGCTCCGGGTGAAATGGCATACCACCAGGCTGCCCACAGGGCCGCGGTTCGACCCAGGGCTGGATGCAGACAGAGGATGAGGGCGATGGTCAACAGGCTGAAAGCCACTGGGACCAGGCGGCATGAGACGTCACTCAGCCCGACCATCCGCACCCACGGCAAAGACGAGTAGAGCAAGGTCGGGCCGTTGAAGTTGTCCTTGTTGTAGACCCAGTCGTGGCCCTTCAAAGCCTGGTCGAGGAACCAGCCGTTGACCGCCTCGTCGACGTGGAAGAGAGGACGGTTCAGGCCCACCAGCCGCAGCGCCGCCCCCACCAGGAGAATCGCGATGGCGGCCCGCCACCAGGTACTCACTTCAGCCGGGCCTTGCGTGCCCAGAGTTCCAGCATGACGTCATTCCACAGGTGGACCTTGCCGACAAACTGGTAGTTGTCCTTCATCAAGGCCTTGACGGCCGTGGTCT
>DASYBA010000554.1:0-11956 GCA_036501005.1 Candidatus Xenobia bacterium
CGGGTCGCCACGTCGGTGAAGGTATTCCCGGCGGTGCCGTACTGGCCGGCGCCGAGCGGCGAGCCCATGGGACCTTGGCCGGGTTGGCCGGGTTGGGCGCTGCCATTGAAACCGGGCGGCAGGCCGGGACCGGCGGGACCGCCGGGACCCGCAGGGCTGGCGGCCGCTGCCGCGGCTGCGGTGCGAGGAGAAATCAGGTTGCCCACGTTGGCAGAACTGGCCGCGTTGGAGAACTGCTGGTGGGCCGTATTCTGGGCTTCCAGCTCTTGCTGAAGCTGAGCCGACAGGCTGTTGGGAGCGGCTTGGCTCGAGGTGGCCTTCGCACTGCTGGGTCCTTGAGCGCCGGTGGGACCCTGGCTGGCGCCGGTCTCGGCGGCCGTCAGCGGTCCCGCATCGGCGGGGGCGGGGGCGCCTGTGCCGCGGGAGCTTGCCATGTTGGCCAGGGCGGCCGCCTTCTCAGCGTCCTGATCGGGGAGTTGGGCAGCAACCACCTGATCCTGATCCTTGATCTTGCGCTGGTTGATTTCTCCCGCTTCCGCGTCGGTACCGTTGTTGAAAAGCTCTAACTGCGTCGGTCCGCTGGCGCCGGGGCTGATGGTTGCCACGATAGTCCACCCGCTCTCTGTGTGAGCCACTGGCTCCACTGCCGCCCTTGGATGTCCATGAGCGTTGGATTCATTATAGCCGGCGACGACTGGCCTTGTAAACCGGAGGATGTTACCGAATTGTTAACGCTCCAGGGCTCGGGGACCGGGGATCGGGGTAACCGAGGGGCGACCCCCCTGATCCCTGACCCCCGCTCCCTGTTCCCTGCTAATGGGTGAGCATTTTCACCCAGGCGTCGGCCAGCGCATCCGCCACCTTGACGCGGCGGAGGATGACCGACTGCCAGGTTTCCACCAGGGTGGTGTGAAACTCGGCCAGCAGTTGCGCCATGCGGAGCTGCACTTGTTGGCGTTGCAGCTCCATGGCGTGGTAGATCTCCCGGGCGGTGTCCTCATCCAGTTGGGCAGCCTGCGCGGCTCGGGCCGCGTCGGCGACCGGAGACGCCTCGGGCGTCTCCTTGCGAGCGGCCACGCGACAGGCGATCGGGGAGGGACCCACCCACACGTCTCCTCCCTTGGACCTGTCCTGCGACCGGTGCCGGACAGGGGAGGGGAGGGCGGCGGGTGGGCCCGGGCTACTCGCGGATGACGCTGAGCCACTTTTCATAGATCTTGTCTCCGGTCTTGACCCGTTGTGTGGTGGTCTCTTGCAGCATCTGAAAGGTCTTGGTGGCGGTTTCCTGTTGGTTCTGCCACTGGTGCATGGCGGTCAGATCCTGGTTGGACTGCATCTGCGACACGATGGTCGAGGCCTGCAGGTCGTCAGTCTGCTGCATTTCGGCTTGGGTGGCCGCCAGTGTGAGCGGCATGGATTGAGACATGAGGGCAGTGGAAAGCATGGCACAAGGGCCTCCTGGCTGGTGTATCGGCGGCAGGCCGCCGACCGCCGCCCATACTAGGAGACCCGCGTAACGCCCCGATGTCCGGGAAAAGAAACCTGTGCAAAGAGTTTGTAACAAAGTTACGTCGGCGGGAGAATAACCCCGAAAAGCAAAAAAAGACGGGGGCGAACCCCGTCTTTTTGAACCTCAGATGAGATTACTGGCCAGCGACGATACCGTCGAAGGTCTGGAAGATCTGGTTGTTGGTCTTCATCTTGTGGGAGGCAGCCTGCGCAACCGAGTTGGCAGCCGTGTTGTTGGCGTCCGACTCAATCTGCAGTTCCTGGTACTGGGCCTGCTCGGTGGCGGCTGATCCTTCAGTCGACATCACCTGCGACTGCAACTGATCGGTCAGGTTGTTCAGGCCAAGAGCAGCACCCAGAGAAGCTTGAGACAGCATTGGTTTGTATCCTCCTCGTTTCCGAACTTTCTTCATCGATATTATCTCTCTTGGGGCTCCAAAAGTAAAGTACTCAAAACGGCATCTTTGTTACCAATGTGTTAATTTAGATGTGAGAAAAGTTTACAAATCGTTCCAAAGGCGGTAACTTTTACCGTGATTTGCGTCACGAATCAGCCCCTCATGCGGGTTTTTTGGCGATCGGCCGGGTCGACCCCAAAGGAGAAGGCTCGATCCGGCAGGAACTAGCTTTTCGGCCGGCGCGGCCCCTCGACTTGGCGGCGATATCTTCGCCTGGCGGCGATATCCTCGACCTGACGGCGATGTGGCACCCGACCCTCATCAACCCCACCGGGGGTCACGGAGGGCTCCATGGAGACCCTGACTGAAGCCGAAAAGATCACCAACGAAGTCTATCGTGACTTCATCGATTGTATCGATCCCAGCATGGAAAAGGAGTTCAACTCCAAGCACCGCAACCCGGTGGAGTGGGAAGGCCAGGGGCCGTGGCTCATCGACGTCGCCGGCAACCGCTTTCTCGACGCCGCCACGGCCGGGGGCGTATTTGGCCTGGGGTATCGCCACCCCAAGGTCATCGAGGCCGTCACCCGCCAACTCCAGCGCATGCCGTGCTCCAGCCGCGCCGCCCTCAACCCACTGCAGGCCAAGCTGGCGCGCCGCCTTTCCGAGGTCACCCCGGAGGGGCTGCAGTACAGCCACATTGCGGCCAGCGGCACCGAGTCCATCGAGATCGCCTTGAAAGTGGCTCGCTTGACGACGGGGCGCCACGAGGTCGTCAGTACCCTGGGGTCCTTCCACGGTTTGGCCCTGGCCGCCACGTGCGTCGGCGGCATACCGTACCTGCACGACGGGGTGCGCCCGCTCGTCCCCGGTATTCACCACGTGCCGTATGGCAAGATCGAAGACATGGAGAAGTCCATCAGCGACAAGACCTGCGCCGTGGTCCTGGAGCCCGTCCAGACTGCCCCCGGCGTCATCGTGCCGCCGGATGGCTACCTCAAACGAATACGCGAGCTGTGCGACCAGCACGGTGCGCTCCTCATCATGGACGAGATCCAGACGGCGCTCCGCACCGGCCACTTCCTGGCTTGCTCGCACGAAGGGGTCGTGCCGGATATCGCCTGCCTGGGCAAGGTCTTCAGCGGCGGTGTCATGCCGGTCGGTATCGCCATATGGAACAAGCGGGTGCAGGATGCCGTCAACAAGAAGCCCTTCTTCAACAGCACGACCTTTGGCGGCAACCAGTTGACCTGCGCCGCCGTGCTGGCCGTTCTCGACATCGTCGAGCAGGAGCACCTGCTCGACCACATTCGAAAGCAGGGGGCCAAACTGCGAGCCCATCTGGATCGGTTGGCGCAAACCTTTCCGAAGATCTATCGACTGGTCGAAGGGCGCGGCATGATGCAAGCCGTCGAACTGGCCGACATCAAACTGGTGGCGGCGGCCAGCCAGCGCCTGGTGCGAAAGCACCGCCTGCTGGTGCTGCACGCCGTCTTCAACCTCCAGCGCATGCGGATCAATCCGCCTTTGAACATCGAGGATCCCGAGCTGAACCGCATCATGGAAATCATTGAAGACGTGACCGTGGAGCTCAACACCATGGATCCCGCCCTGCTCCAGAAAGTGTTCGACAACTGGCGCCAGGGCATCCAGGAAGACTTCTAACTCGAGGGCTCTAGCCTCGAGGGCTGCCGCCCCCCAGACGCTTCGCTACGCTGCGCTGGGGGCCCCCCCGGCTTGCGCTGAGGTGGGCTTTCCCGCATCTGCTTCGCGCTACTAGCCAGCGCCTGGCTCAACGGCTGCAGTCGCAGCGGCGGAGCCTGGAGGCGTTTAGCCCGCCGATACCATGCCCACGGGGTTGACGTTCACCCTGGGGGCGATCTCGTTCCACGACAGCACCACCAGGTTGGGAAAGGAGCGGTCGGTCAGCTTGCGCATGGCCGGCCGGATGTTGGGGGCCGTCAGGAGAATGGGCTGCAAGCCTCGCTCTTGCAGCTTCTGCACCTCGATGCCAATCGCTTGCAGCACGCTCTGGCCGACCGTCGGGTCGAGCGCCAGGAACGACCCCATCTCGCCTCGCTGTATCGACTGCGCCACCATGGATTCGATTGACGGATCCAAAGTGATGACGTTGATGACGCCCTCGTTGTTGGTGTACTCCTTGCAGATAACCCGGGACAACTGCACCCGGGCGCACTCCGTCAGGATTTCCGAGTCCTTCGTCAAATGCACGTTGTCGGCCAGCGTTTCGAGAATCGTCACCAGGTCTCGAATCGACACACGTTCCTTGACCAGGTTCTGCAGCACCTTCTGCACCTCGCCGAGCGACAACTGGTCGGGCACCAGCTCCTTGACGACCGCCGGGTGCGTCTTCTTGATGGTATCGATGAGGGCCTGGACCTCCTGGCGGCCCAGCAGGTCGGATGCATTGGTGCGCACGACTTCCGTCAACTGGGTGGCGATGACCGAGACCGGGTCGAAGATCATGCACCCCAGTCGCTCCGCTTCACCCTTCTGTTCAGGTGAAATCCAGACCGCCGGCATGCCGTAGGTGGGATCCACCGTTTTCGTCCCCCGCAGGTTCCGTAGCTTCTCTTCGGGTGCGATGGCCAGGAACTGGTTGACCAGCACCTCGCCTTGCGCCACTTCGATATCCTTGATCTTGACCGCGTACCCGTTGGGCTTGAGCTGCAGGTTGTCGCGGAATCGCACACCGGGCACGACGATACCGAGTTCCAAGGCGATATGACGTCGAATGGCGGTGACACGCTCCAGCAGCTTGGCGCCCTGGTTCGGGTCGACCAGGGACAAGAGGCCTCGACCCACTTCCAGCGAGATGAGGTCGACCTGCATAAGCTGGACGACCGACTCGGGCTTCTTGGTCTGCTCCGACGCTTTGGCTTCCTGTTTCTGTACGGTGCTCTCGGCCGCCACCGATTCCTTCTTTTCCAGCTTGCCGCTCACCACCCAGAAGGTGATGGCGAGGAGGAAGAACGGGATGGGGGGCAGGGCAAACAGGTTGAGCAGCCCCAGCACGCCCAGCAGGCCCATGAAGCCGGCCGCGATCTTGAGCGACATGGGCTGCGCGGCGACCTGTTTGACGACGTCGCCGCCCAGGTCGGCGTCCGACGCCGCTCGAGTGACCACCATGCCCATCGAAGTCGACATCAGGAAGGCGGGCACCGTGGTGACCAGGCCGTTGCCGATCGACAGGATGGCGTAGTTGTTGAAGGCTTCACCGGCCGTCATGTCGTGGAACAGCATGCCGACGAGCAGGCCGCCGATGAGGTTCACGATCATGATGACGACGGCGGCCATGGCGTCACCCTTGACGAACTTGCCGGCGCCGTCCATGGCGCCGTAGAAGTCGGATTCTTTTTCGATATCGCGCCGCTTCTTGCGGGCCGCCTCACCGTCGATCAGGCCGGCATGGAGGTCGGCGTCGATGGCCATCTGTTTTCCAGGCATGGCGTCGAGCGTGAAGCGGGCGGCCACCTGGGCGATGCGCTCCGCACCGCTGGTGATGACCATGAACTGGATGATGATCAGGATCAGGAACATGATGATCCCGACCACGATGTTGCCGCCGACCACCACCTGCCCGAAGGCGGGAATGACGGTGCCGGCGCCAATCGGCATGAGCTTGCCGCCCACGTCGCCCATCTCGTTGCCGTGGAGGAGAATCATGCGGGTGGCGGACACGTCCAGCGAGAGCCGGAACAAGGTCGCGACCAGCAGCATGGTCGGGAAGACCGCGAACTCCAGCGGGTTCTTGATGTTGATGGAGATGAGGATGACGATGACGGAGACGGAGATGTTGAGTGTCAGGAAGATGTCCAGGAGCTCGGGCGGCAGGGGCACGATCAGCATCAAGACGATGCCGACCACCACGATGGCGGCCACGATGTTGGCGATGCTCAGCTTTTCCTTCATGGCCTGCTCCCTGCGACCTTTTTCCGGCCCCCCGCCATCTTGGCCCGCTTCTGCCGGGCCAGCTTCTTCTTTTTAAGCTTGAACACGTACGCCAGCACTTCGGCCGTGGCCTTGTAGAGTTCGGGCGGGACGGGCGTACCCGGCTCGCAGGCCCCGAACAAGGCCCGCGCCAGCTCGACGTTTTCAATGATGGGAATGTCGTTGTCTTCGGCGATGAGCTTGATCTGTACGGCCTGATGCCGTTCGCCCTTGGCCATGACCATGGGCGCCTGGTCTTCGCCTGGCTCGTACTTGAGGGCCACCGCCAAGTGGGTCGGATTGGTCACGACGGCCGTCGCCTTGGCCGCGTTCTTGGCCTTGGCCTGGCCCTGCGAGGCCTGTCGCATGAGCTGGCGAAGCTTGGCCTTGACCTGCGGATTGCCCTCGGTGTCCTTGTACTCGTCTTTCAACTCCTGCATCGACATCTTCATTTCTTTCATGAAGTTCTTCTTCTGGAAGATGTAATCGACGATGGAGATGACGGCCATGCCGACGAGGACTTTCTTGATGAGGCCCGTGGCAATGGCCTTGGTGGTCAAGATGACCAAGGTCAGATCCTGGCCCGCCATGGTGCTCAACTTGGGCAAATCCTCTTTGACGGACTTGTAGACGATCCAGCCGATGATGGTCAACTTCGCCACCTGTTTGAGGAGCTCGATGATGGACTTCATGGCGAAGATCTTCTTGAACCCCTCGATGGGGTTGATCTTGCTCAGCGACGGGTTGAGAGGCTCGGTCGAGAAGAGGAACTGCACCTGCGCCACGTTGGCCACGATGGCGGCCACCACGCAGGCCGCCAGCATGGGCCCCATCACCTTGAAGAACAGCACGGTCATGTCGGCGAAGTCGAGGAACATGCTGCGGTTTTCGATCCGGATATACTCGTCGAGGTTCGTCCACAGGGCTCTCGAATAGTCGAGGATCTGCTGGAACATCCAGCCGCCCATGGCCATCAGAATGCCGCAGCAGACCAGCAGCATGACGGTGGAGGTGACCTCCTGGCTCTTGAAGGTCTGCCCTTTCTTGCGGGCCTCCTGCAGCTTGTGTTCGGTAGGTTCTTCAGTTTTGTCGCTGTCTTCGGACATCTGTCGTCACCTCCCGATATGGTGCGGGGCCATGTATAGAATGGCCTTGGACATACTCACGATGTCACGGTAAAAAAGGCCGTCGTGCCCCAGAAACTTTGCTTCGATAAAGGTCCAACTGTTGCATAGGATCGTCATCCCGATGCCGATGTTCATCGGAAAGGACAACATGAAGACGTTCATCTGCGGCGCCACCCGGGCGACCATGCCCAACGCCACCTGCACGATGAAAATGGTCGATACGACGGGTGCGGCCAGCTCCAGGCCCAGCTTGAACATCTCGCCCGACCGCATCCACAGAATGTCCAGCAGGGGTCGCGGCAGGTTGAAGCAGTCGACCGGGATGACCTCGAAGCTCTTCTGGACGACCCGCATGGTCAGCACGTGGGTATCCGTCAGCAAGTAGATGATCATGGCCAGGTAGAACGTCATGCGGTCGAGCATGGTGAGAGACCCGTGGCCGGAAGGGTCGGCACTGGCGGCGGCTGAGAGTCCCATCTGGATGTCGAACAGTTCGCCGGCGAACTGCACGATGGCGAACGTGATATAACTGATGAATCCCAGCACCAGTCCGACGGCAAACTGTTGGAAGAGCAGAATGCCGAGAAAGGCCAGGTCCAACGGATGACCGGACTTGGTGGTGAAGTGGTGGAAGAGCTCGGGGGGCGTGACGTTCGGGTAGATGAGGATGCTGAAGCCCAGCGCAATGCCGACCAGCACCTGGTGTGGAATGACCCGGTTGCCCCAGATGGCCGCCTGCACGAAGAAGCCCGCCACCCGGTCCAGGACGAGAAGAAACGTGGCCCACTGCACAAAATATTCGGCCGGCATCTACCGCCCCCCCAGCAGATGGAGGAAGATCAGGCCGGGCGACGAGGTCGCGGGGAACACCAGGTGGGGAATGGATTGCAGCACGCTGATCAGGAATCGGCTGATGGTCGCGCTGCACCACGGTCCGAAGAACATGACGGCCAGGAACGTCGCGACGATCTTGGGCACGAACGACAGCGTCTGCTCCTGGATCTGCGTGGCCGCCTGGAAGACGCTGACCGCAATGCCGGTCGCGACCGCCGCAATCAACATGGGGGCAGACAGGTACAGCGACATGCGCAGCGCGTACGCCAACAGGTTGGTGATGTAGTTGGTGTCGTATTCGACGGGGCTCATTGGACCTGCAGGTGGGGGATGGCGCTGAAGAGCTTGATGGTATAGCCCCCCAGCATGGCCCCGATCCAGGTTCCACAGACGAGCACCGACAAGAATGTGACAATGAGCTTGGGCACAAACCCCAGGGTCTGCTCCTGCACCTGCGTGGTGGCCTGTAGAATGCTGACCACCAGTCCGACCGACAAGGCCGACAGCAGCATGGGGGCCGACAGCAGCAGAATGAGGAACAACGCTTCGCCGCACACGCTCAAGATGAAGCTGTCGTCGTACTGGATGGCGCCGCTCTGCATGAAAAAGAAAAGATACGACATGGGCGCCTCCTAGCTCGGCCCCGGCATGGCCGGCTGCTTGAAGCTGTTGATCAACCCGGTGATGATGAGCTCCCAGCCGTTGATCATGACAAACAGCAACAGTTTGAAGGGCAGCGAGATGGAGGTGGGCGACAGCATGAACATGCCCATGGACATCAATACCGACGCGACCACCATGTCGACCACCACGAACGGGATGTACAACAGAAATCCGATGGCGAAGGCCGTCTTGACCTCGCTGGTCATGTAGGCCGGCAGGAGCACGTAGATGGGCACGTCCGCCGCACCGCTGATCTTGAGCGGCTTGGTCTTGGAGAACCCGAGGAAGAGTTCGATATCGTGCGGCCGGCAATTGATGTACATGAACTCTTTGAGGGGCTCCACCACCTTGCCGAAGAACTCTGCCTGGCTGAGCTTCTTGGCGTAGTAAGGCTGGAGCGCATCGGTGTTGATACGGCTCAGCGTCGGCTGCATGATGAAGAACGTCATGAAGAGCGCCAGCCCCATCAGCACCTGGGCCGGCGGCACCTGCTGGGTGCCCATGGCGGTCTTGAGGAACGACAGCACGATCATGATGCGAATGAACGAGGTCGTCATGATGAGGATGTAAGGCGCCAACGTCAGCGTCGTCATGACCACCAGCAGCTCGAGGGGCAGCGCCAGGTCCTTGGGCCCGCCGCTCTTTTCGCCGATGTTGATGTCGGGCAGCTTGAGCTCTTGCGCCTGCGCATGCGGGTGGATCCAAGCCACCACGGCCATCATCAAAGCCGTCGCCAAACCCCATCGCAGCCACGACTTCGAGCTTTCGCTCATCTGCAACCCTCCTTCAGCCATCGTGGCGGGTCCCCGCGAGGCTCGCGAGCACCTGCTGGAACTGGAAAGGGCTGGACGGTGGTGCGTCGACCGGGGCCGGGGAGGGAACCACGGACCCGCTGGACTCCAACTCGGCCAACATGGCGATGTTGTGATCGGAAACGCCCAGCAGCAGCGTGCGGCCGGCCACGTCGACCAGCACCAGACCCTTCTGCGGGCTCAACATGCAGCGTTCGATAATCTTCATGCGGCGGCCGTTGCCGGCAAACAGACGGACGTTCTGCTTGAGGCTCAGGATCTTGCCGGATACCCAGGCAATGGCGCAGGTCACGACGAGGAAAAAGGTGATGATGGTGATCTGCTTCATCCAATCGATACCGGTGGGATCGTCGGGCAGATTCGACAGAGGCGTGGTGGGCGCGGGCGCGGGCGTCTGGGCGTGCGCTGCCGCCGCCAGCACCAGCACGAGCAGGAGCGTTTTAGCGATTGGTGATTTCCGTGATGCGAACGCCATAATTGCCGTCGATCTCCACGACTTCTCCCCGGGCGATCAACTTGTTGTTGACCAGGATGTCGATAGGTTCTCCCGCTTCCTTGTCGAGCTCCACGATGGAACCGACATTCAGCTTCAGGATCTCACGCACCAGCTTGCGGGTCTTGCCGAGCTGCGCTTGCACCTCCAGCGGAACGTCCCGCAGCAGGTCGATGCTGCTGGGTGCCCCGCCCGGAGACGCGCTGCCCTCCAGGGCTCCGAACTGGATGCTTTTGGATGTCACCGGGTTGTCGCCCCCGGGAAAAACGGAATCATTCCTCAAACTCTTCGTCCCCTTCAGTCAAGACTCGGGTGACCTTGATGGCCATTTTGTTCTCACGTTTCCCGGGATGGCCGAGAAACTTGGTCTTCTCGTTCACCTTGATGCGCAGCGGTTCACCCACCACGGTGGCCAGCTTGATCTGGTCGCCGACTTCCAGGCCCAGCAAATCCTGGAACATGACTTCACACCGCCCCAGCTCCACCGACACTGGCACCTTGGCTGACTCCAGGCTCTTGGTGAAGTGCGGCGTGACCGAAGGTGCGGGCGACTGGGCCGTCTGTCGAGAGACCAGGTATTCGTCGAAACTCGCTTTGGGGACGATACCCTTCAAGTGTTTGAACGGCAGGCACACCTCCACCAGCCCCTGCGTGAGGGCAATGGTGGTCTGGAACGAGACGACGACCATCATCTCGCTGGGCGGCGCAATGTGCACCGCGTGCGGATTGAATTCGAGAGAGGCCAGTTGGGGCTTGAGCTCCTTGACCTCTTTCCAGGCCTCGGCATAGCCTTCCAGGAACTTCACCAGGGGTTTCTGCAACAGGGTGCGTTCCAGGTCGGTGAAGTATCGAATCTCTTCGAGGGGTTGGCCACGCCCGCCCATCAGCTTGTCGAGCAGGGCAAAGGTAAGGTCGTATTCGACACAGATGAGCCCCCGGGTCTCGGCATCCAGCCGGAACACCATGAGACTGGTGGGATCGGGCAGAGACTGGAGGAACGACTGGTAGGTGCGCTGCCGGATGTTGCCGCCCAGTTCTAGCGTGACGCGGCACTGCAAGAGCGGCGCCAGCAGCGTGATGGTCTGCTCCGCGAAATTCTGGAAGACCTTCTGCAGAAACTTCTGCTGGTCGGTGCTGAACTTGTCTCCCGAGGAGAAATCGTAGGACCCACCGCTGCGCAGCGTCCCCCCGGTGGAAGGGCTCATGCGGCCCGAGCCCAGCGAACCGTAGTCGCCGTATACGCCCGAGCCGGAGCCGGAGCCTTGTGCCGCCCGCATCATGGAGTCGAAGCCGCCGCCGTCCATCAGCCCTCCTTGCCTGTGTCCACCGTCAGGATGAGACCAGGCTCAGCCGTCCGAGAAAAATGCTTGCTTCTGATTACGGCATCGAGGGGACGTGCACCTATGCAGTGCCAGGAAAATTGGAGACGGGCCAGGTCGCCCTGGCCCGTCGGTAAAGGGTTTCGACCTAGCGGACGAGTCCGATGGCGGACTCGGCCAGCTTGTCCATGGCCTTGTAGGCGGCCATGTTGGCGTCGAAGTTCTGCTTGGTCATCTGCACCAGGGCGGCCTGCTGGGCGAAGTCGACGTTCGACATTTCGAGGGCACCCGTCTGGATGCTGCCCATGTTGCCCTGGCCCGCCACGCCGGTGACCGCCTTGCCGGAGCTTTCCGTCTCCTGGAAGTTGGTGGTCCCGACTCGCTTCAGCCCGGAGGCGTTGGCGAACGACGCCATCTGCACCTGGTAGATGGGCACTTCCTTGCCCGCCTGCTGGCCGGTGGTCGGATCGGTCTGGTTGATCTGGCCGTACAGAATGCCGTTCTCGTCGAACCGCAAAGCGTTGTACTTGCCGCCCCACAGCTTGCTGTTGGGGTCCATGTCCAGCTTCATGGGGCCCGACTGACCCGACATGCTGCCATCTTCGTTGAGCTTGTAGCCCACCACGGTCTGCCCGGCGGGGTTCTGCAGGCCGCCGTTCTTGAACTCAAAGCGGCCGTCTCGGGTGTATTCGGTGTGCGTGCCGTCGGTCACGGCGAAGAAGCCGTTGCCGTCGATGGCCATGTTGGTGGGCACTTGCGTCTGGAAAATCTGACCCTGCGAGAAGACGATGCCTTGCTGCTTCGTCTTGGCCATGTTGCCGCCCATCTGCCCCATCATGTCGGCAAAGTT
>DASYBA010000555.1:0-3712 GCA_036501005.1 Candidatus Xenobia bacterium
CGATGCCGTATCGATATTGACGTTGAGTCCCGGCCACCTGGCCGATACGTATCAGCTCTTCATGCCCGAGGTCAGCGCCTTCGGCCAGTTGAAGCTGATGGACAAGAATGGCGACGGCGTCTATAGCGAAGACGAAAAGCAGGCGTATTTATTGACCGCAGCCCCCAAGTGCCTGGCCAACTTCAAGGTGACGCTGAACGGACAGCCGGTGGTGCTTAAAGTGGTCTCGGCGAAGGCAGACGTGGCGGCCGGGGTGGGCGGTTTGTCCACTTTGAAGATGGAGTATCGATTCGAGGCCGACCTGCCGGCTTTGAGCGGCGACGGCATGCAGCTTCATTTTTCTGACGACAACTTCACCGGCACGCCGGGCTGGAAGGAGATCCAGGCGGTGGGCGATGGCGGATGGCGCATCGTATCGGCACCGCCTCACCCGCAGAGTGCCATCGATGCCCTGCAGAACAGTGCCGACATCGTGTTTGCGACCCGCGGCGGAGGGACGGCCGTGATGGCGCCGAGGGTCGGGCCGCCCCCCGGGCTGACCAGCGGCGGAGAAAAACTGGCGGGATTGCTGGGCAAGGGCGAGTTGAGCGCCCACATGATGTTGGTGGCGCTGGTGCTGGCTTTCGGCCTGGGGGCACTGCACGCGCTCACGCCCGGCCACGGCAAGACCATCGTAGGAGCCTACCTGGTGGGGTCGCGGGGAACCATTCCCCAGGCCATTTTTCTCGGGGGCGTGGTGACGTTCACGCACACCATCAGCGTCATCCTCCTCGGTGTGGTGTGCCTGGTGGCGTTTCAGAACATGGTGACGGAGAGGATGTATCCGTGGCTGGGGTTTGTGTCGGGCCTGTTGATTGCGGGCATGGGGGCATGGCTCTTGATCGACCGGTGGGGCAAGTCGGAGCACGATCACCAGCATCACGACCACGATCACGAGCATGAGCATTCGCATGGGGGGGTGACGCACACGCACGGGGGTTCGACGCATTCGCACGCCGTGCCGGAGAAGGTGACGCTCTGGAGCCTGCTCGCCCTGGGCATCAGCGGCGGCATCGTGCCCTGTCCCGACGCGCTGGTGGTGCTGCTGAGTGCGGTGGCGCTACACCGTATCGGATTGGGCTTGATGGTCATCGTGTCGTTCAGCTTCGGGCTGGCGGCGGTGCTGATGGCCATCGGCGTCGTCATGGTGACGGCCGGGCAACTGTTGGAGAAGTACTATCCGAAACGATCGTCCATCGGGCGGTGGACGGCGTTGACGTATGGATTCATCATGGTGGTGGGGCTGTCGCTGGCGTGGCAGTCACTCGCACAGACGGGATTATTCAAAGGCTAGGAGAGATCGATGACAGACGGTTTTGTTACGTTGAATACGGACGACGGGGCCATGGATGCCTATGTGGCCCACCCGACGGGCCACGGCCGACATCCGGGACTGGTGGTCATTCCAGAGGCGTTCGGGGTCAATCACTACATCCAGAACACGTGCCGACACTTTGCCGATGAAGGGTTCGTGGCGCTGGCGCCCGACATCTATCATCGGTTTGGGAAACAGATACAGTTGGGCTACACCGACATGAAGCCGGTCATGCAGTATCTGTCGGAGATGACGAACGATGGCTATCTGATGGACATCCAGGCGGCCCTGCGGGGGCTGCGGAGCCAGCCGCACGTGCACTCGGAGCAGGTCGGGGTGGTGGGCTTCTGCGTGGGGGGGCTGGGCACGTTCATCGCGGCGTGCCACACCGACGCGCAGACGTTCGTCGCCTTCTATGGCGGCGGGATTGTCACCGGGCGTCAGGGGTTCAAACTGCACCCGGTGCTGGACGAGGCGCCCTACATCAGCCGGCCCATCCTGATGTTCTTCGGGGCGCAGGACCAGTCCATCTCCGCCGAGGACCGGGCAGCGATCGAGAGGCAGTTGACGTCCCTCAACGTGGTGCACCAGATCAAGGTGTACGACCAGGCGGGGCACGGGTTCATGTGCGACGAGCGGGACTCGTTCCGACCCGATGCGGCGTCCGATGCGTGGAAGCGGACCATCGCCTGGTTCAGGGAGTACCTGCAGTAGGCGGGCTGACGCAGGAACCCCGGGCGGGTCTGCGAAGTTGTTCGGTCCACGGGGTTGTAGCTCAGCGGGAGAGCACCTGCCTTGCACGCAGGGGGTCCGGGGTTCGAATCCCCGCAGCTCCAAGAGAGTTAAACCGCATGAAATAAACGGTTCTGGCAGGGTCTAAGAAGACCAGAAAGCCAGAGCCGTTTATCATGTGTCAGTTTTGGGGTCAGTTCCATAAGTGGCCAACGGCGACCATGGGCGGCACGCTCCGTCGGTGTCAGTTGCTGGTGTCAGTTGGGAGGGGCTCGTAGGACGGGATGCGCTCGACGGCTTGCCCCAGGTGAGCCTCGGCCAAGTGCGCATAGCGCTCTGTCATTCGCATGGACTTGTGGCGCATCAGGCGCATGATTTCGTATATCGGCACGCCGGCCATGGCCAAGCGCGATCCATACGTGTGCCTCAGATCATGAAAATGAAAATCGCTAATGCCGGCCTCCTTGAGCGCGGGGCGGAAGACACGGCTCAGGAAGTTGTGGGTTTGGATGGGCCCTGTATTCGATTGGTTGGGGAAGACCCAGCGAGACTGCCCACGGGACGGTAGGGACTCCAGGATCTCGACAGAGCGGGTGTTGAGGTGCACGTACTGCGCCTTGGTGGTGACGCCCTGCCCCAGGTGCTCTCCTTTGGCATCGGCCAGCTTGATGCGACGGCCCAGCAGGTCGACTTGCGTCCATTCAAGAGTAAACTCTTCATCCTCCCGGAGACCGGTCTGATACGCCAGTTCGACGATGGGCCACCAGCGGGGGCCGATGGCTGGGCGAAACCGCCGCTCCTCGTCCGGGAGCAAATGACGGTCCCGCCCTGCAGCCTCCTTGAGAAGCTTTACTTTCGCTGTCGGGTCGGCCTCTATGAGCCCGGTCTCGACGGCTCGCCGACAGGCTCGGCGAAGTAGTTGCAAGGGGCGATTCGCACTCACCGTGGAACGGCCATCAGCCCGCTGGTTCTGCCACCGCACCAGGTCGTCCAGTTTCAGGGTTTCGATAGGGCGGTTCCCAAAGGCCTCATTGATGACCGTCGCAAACCACAGATCATTCTTGTGCGTCTTGTTGCGGGTCGTAGCCTCCAGGTAGGCCTGCAGGACCTCCTTGACGGTTACCCGGCGCTTCTGTCGGACAACGGCAGGGAAGTGCTTGCCCTCCTTGACCGCGGCCTTTCGTTTCTGGTAGACCTCACGGGCGAGGGTCTTTGATGCGCCGACCTTTTCGCGGTGCTTTTTGCCGTCCTGGTCGAACCAGACGACCCACCAGGCTCCGTCCTTGCAACCCTCTGGGCATGAGCCCTTCTCGGGCATCAGGAGCCGATGCTTGTTGCAGAGCAAGATCAGTCCGCGATCCTTACCGTCCTTCCGTGCCATCCTTTGTCCTCCTCATACACTCCGCTCCTCTGGGGTCGGTCTTTCTGCTTGGTTCAGGATCTTGCGGGCCGACTCACGGCTGATAGTTCGGACAGGTTGGCCCGCAAGGCTTGAGTCCGAGATGGTTTGCCACGTCGACACCATAGCCGTCGCCCCGCAACAGTTTGACGTTCATCGCCCCTCGCTCTCGAGGGTGGGGATTTACCTCGATTATCGGAGAGCAGATCTCCTTCGGTAAGAGATTT
>DASYBA010000556.1:0-5564 GCA_036501005.1 Candidatus Xenobia bacterium
CAACAGGCGTCGGGTTTTGTTCGGTTCCCAATAGACTGCAAATTCTGGAAAGATTTCGTGAATGAGATCGTAGACGGTCAGCACGAAGGGTTTGCCGTCCAGGTGCTCCATGAAGTATTCGTCATAGTAGGTCGGGTGAAAGAGATCGTAGTCTCCCGCCCGTAGAAGCTTTATCGAATTCTCCTTGTTCAAGGCTTCGTACCTGGCATAGAGGGGCGGCTTGACCCGGATCCACCGGTCGAACAAGCGCTTCTTCCCCTTGAATTTCGCACCGCCCATGAATCTGCCCAGTTCCGATTCGCGGTTCCCAGGGGGCTCAATCTGGTCTCCCATCAGCGTCGCCAGGTGAACGTTCTTGCTGTATTTGACCGACGTGACGCAGTCTATCCCGTGCTCATCTCGTAGCGAACGGATGAGGCTGGTAAAATAGCGGGATATCCCCCCGAACTCTTGCAGTTGAAAAATCTGATGGTCAAACAGGACCTTCAAGATCGGGACCTGTCAGCGTGCACTCGCCACTTGCTCGTAGACCTGGGTGGTGGCTTGGGCCATGCGCTCCCACGTGAAGGCAGCAGCGTGCCGTAACCCCTTCTCCACCATGCTTTGCCGCAGCCCTTGGTCGTGGATCAGGCGATCCAGGGTGCTGGCCAGGGCGTCCACGTCGTCGGGGTCTACCATGAGGGCTCCGTCTCCCACCGTCTCAGGCAGGGAGGAGGCGTTGGAAGTCACCACGGGAACCCCGGAGGCCATGGCTTCCAAGGGGGGAGAAGTCCAGCCTTCTGAATAGCTGGGAAAGGCGAACGCGTCGGCCCCGCGGTAGAGCTTCGGCAACCCCGATGCGTCCTGATCGAGATGGCCCAGAAGCACGACGTCGTCGACATAGCGCGCCGGCATGATACGCTTCCAATAAGCCTTGTCGACGGCACCGACCAGGACCAGCCGGTGAGGAACCTTGGTTCGGTCTCTCAGCACGCCGTAGGCCTGGACCAGGGTACCAACGTTCTTGACGGCGGCGACCGCCCCCACAAAGAGGATATAAGGTCTATCGACCAGATCCGAGGCCGGCCCCTCTGGCTTGAACTCCTCTCCAACCCCCAGAGGGATCGCCGTGACGCGACCGGCCACCTGCGGGTAACGCTCTTGCAGCATGTGGGCGGTATGCTGTGAGACCGCAATGAAGTGGGCGCAGCGCCGCACGGCAAGTTCCAGCCAGCCGGTGGCCTTCTCGACGTACCCTTCCTGCATCAGGTCCGGGCGCGCGACATAGTTCAGGCCGTGCACGGTCCAGATCATGGGGACCCTGCGCGAGGTCGTGGGCAGCTCCATGTCCGTGGCATGAAAGACATCCAGAGCACCGGTGAACGTTTCTACCGAAGGTATCGCGAGCCGATGCCAGAGGGGGTAGAGGATGCGGGCAGGAATTCGGGTGTCGCACAGGACCAGGCTCGGATCCCGTACATCCGATAGGATCCACTGGCTGCGGGGATTGACCCTCAGGAGCCGGTACTGGTGTTGCTGCGACTGTTTGACCAGTTGACGGATCAGGTTTACGGCGTACCGTCGGATGGCTCGATAGCCGTGGCAGGTACAGGTGGCATCCAGGCCAATGCGGAGCGGGCGCGACTGTCCTTCTTGCACCTTTCCCTGGTGGCCAGCCCCTTCTCCCAGGGCACTGGGATTTGTCACAACATCGCGTGCAGCACGCCCGTCTCTTCGCCCTGCGGGGCGGTTCTCCCGTCAGCGGAAGCTCCGGGGCCGCCGCGCGGCCGGAGCCGGCAGCGGTTGAAAAGCGGCCGCGGTGCGGAGCTTGCTGGCAAGCCCAGGGGCTTCCAGCCGCTGGCGGTCGGCTGCCGTCATGGAGACGTAGGCCTGGCGGCCACTCAGCAAACCCAGGCAGAGGAAGAAGAGCTCCATGGGCCGCACCACGTAGAAGACCTCGGCCGCCAGGCCATCCACCAGCAGGGCAACGAAGTAGCACGTCAACGCCTGACCGATCAGACAGGACAGTTCATCCTTCGAACGCAGGCATTGCATCAAGAGCTTCCACACGGCATACAGAAAACCGAAGAACAACAGCAACCCGATCAGACCGTTGTTCACCCATTCGAACAGGTAGAAGTCGTCGATGCTGCCCAGGTGGACTGAACCGAGGGCTTTGCCCGTCCACAGGCAATCCGGCAGGACCTCGTCAAAGACCCACTGGGCATTGATCACCCGGTTGGCCAGGGAGGACGAACCCGCGCTGGGCATCAGGCTTGGATCCAGCGTGACCGCGTCAAAGGTTCTTTGTCCCTCGTCCACCATCTCGACATACCGGTCCTTCATCGAGTCGGGAAAGAGAGGGATGATCAACAGCATGATGGCCACCGACCCCATGACCAGACTCCAGCGCTGTCGCCAGACGGCCAGGAGAAAGCCGGTCAGCATGGCGCAGATGAGGCCTTCTTTGGATCCGGTCGCCAGCAAGGCCGCGACCCCGGTGACGATGACCCCCAAAGAAACCCATCGCCAGTCTCGCTCCGACATCCGCTGCATCCAGATGGCCGCCAGGGCACAGACGCCGACGATGAACAGGGCAGCCTGGTTGGGCTGATCGCCGCCAAAGCCTGAGGAGCGAAAGCCGTGGATACCTTCGTGGGCGTGAAACTCCCACAGCACCAGCAGGTGAAAGCCGATGGCCCCGACGAGCAAGGCGCGTACCGCGATCTGGAGTCGCCCCGGTTGGATGCAGATCAGGTATGCGACCACAAACATGACGACGTATTCCAGGCGTTTGCAAAAGTAGTAGACGCCCAGCACCTGCGCGTGGCTGCCGAATTCGTAGTCGGGGGCCACCATCATGCGAGCAGCACTCCACAACAGCACCCAGAACAGGGGCTGCAGCAGGGCCGGCTCTCGCCAGCCGGCCCGGTTGCGCGCCGAGTCCACCACAAAAGTCAGCACCAGGACCACCAGGATGATGTCTGTCGGACGCAGATCCTTGAAGCCCCCCACTTGGAATTGGGGGGAGAGCGGTATCGCGATCGCATAGAGGATCAGCAGCTTCGACGATAGCGTATTGAGGGGGTTGGCTTTTGCCTTGGCCTCAGGCATGGATGGCAGACTCCTGTCGAACTTCGCCACCGGCTAGCAGGATATTGAGGGCCCCAGGCCCGTGGTTCAAGAGGAGATCGACGATGGCCAGATCCGGAAGGTAGCCGGCCCCGGCAAACTGCTGGACATACTCCGGGCTGTGCCATTCCTGCATGACCAGGCCGATGCCGGCCTGGTGAAAAGCCTGTGGATCCAGATAGGCTCCCAAGGCGTAGGCCCCGGTCAGATACTCGGCGGCCCCCAGTTGTTGACACATCGCGACCAGCCGGGCCGTGGCGATTTCACCCACCGCCAGGTCATGACTGACGATCAGGCGCGTCTTGATCCCCAGTTCGGCCAGGAACCACCGCAGCATGTCTTCGTTGACGTCGACCAGTCGCGAGTAGGATTTCTGGTAGAAGGCCTGCAGGCCGGGCGCGTACCGCGAGAAGAACGGCGCCTTGCCGTAGAGCTGCTCGATAGTTCGCCAGTGCTTCCGTTGCCATGCGACCGAAGGGTTGCACGCCACCTCCGCCAGGCTCTGTTGAAAATGCTGCAAGACGGGAACCGTCAGCAGCACGCTCCCGCCCGGGCCTTTCACCTTGTTGCGATTCTGCCACCCGTTGCGATTGAACTGGATGTCGTCCAACAGCACGAAGACGTCGGAGCGCGCGATCTTGTCGAAGTAGCGCAGCCAGGGTAGATAGTGCGACTGGTGGATGGAGATTCTCACGGTGTCCCCCGGACCTCACCCGGCGCCGTCGGGTGGGACTTCTCGAATTGCAGCAGGGTGTTCTGGTAGCTGGTATTGCTCGGATCCAGCCGGGCGGCGTCCAAAAATAGAGAATGGGCCTCCCGGCTGTTGCCCTGCTGCAGCTCCAGGGTGCCTAGCCCCTCATACAGGCGGGGATTGTCGGGGTCGACTCGGATGGCATCACGGTAAATGCGACAGGCGTTTCTCGCATCCTGTTTGACCCCGTACAGGCGCACCAGCAACAACCGCAGGTTGTTGTCGTTCGGCCGCAAGCCCAGGCTGGCCTCGAGCAGCCGAATGCCCGCGTCGACGTGGGTTCGGTCCAGACTGGCCTGGTCGATGACCGCCGGCACGGCGGTGCCAAGACTCTGCCCACTTTGCCGGCACCACGTCAGCACCGCGGCGAAGGCCTCCCGCTCGTGGCCCGCTCTCAACTCGTAAACGGCCAGACTCTTGCAGGCTTCCGGGTGACGTGGATCGACCAGCAGGGCGACCCTGGCCATGGCCGAGGCGGTCTCCGGCGGCAGGGTGACCGCGTACTCTCCCACCTGGAGGGCCACGTCAGCCGCCACGCTGGCTGAATCCGGCCAGGTGCGCGCCCACTTGACCAGCAGGCGACCCGCTTCGCCCGGTGAGACGGTTTCCATGCCGGCCAGAAGATGGGCCAGGGGGTTGACCATGTCGCCCCCCGAAGCATCCCGGCAGGCCCGCCACAAGAACTCGGCCGCTTCCCGGGCGTGGTTTTGCCCGGCGGCCAGGCTGGCGAGCTCGGACCAGACCCGCCAGTCCTCTGGGTAGGCTCGAGTCTCGGCCTCCAGCAGATGCTCGGCGTCACGTTCTTTGCCCCATCGCTCCCAGACCAGGGCCACCGAGTATCGGACGTTCTTGCCTTCAGGATTCAAGCGCAAGGCTGTGGCCACGTCGTCCAGGGCAGAGGAGACCAGGGGCCACCGACCCAGCGAAGCGCCGATGGACTCAAACACCCCGGCCCGTTGCAAGTAGAGTTGCTCGTTGTGGGGTTCCAGGGCAATCGCCTCGCGGTACGCTTCCAAGGCCGGCAGCCAGCGGTGAGCCTGGGCGGCGACGTCTCCCCGCTGGGCCAGCCTGCCCGCCTGCACGGCATGCGAGCCCGTGTCGATCAGAAACTTGGCCGACGTCATCAAGAGGACTGGCAGGGCCAGCCTGCAGACGTGGGGCAGGCACACCCGGTGCAGACCGGGGACTGGATCCAGGGGGTCCCGGTGACGGCCCGCCTCCTGGTAGGCAAAAGCCAGCCCCAGCACGGCGAAAAACCACATCAGATCGGCCGGGACCGGCAGGGCGAAGTTGACCGTGCCATAGACCATCAGTCCCAGCAGCGCGGCGACGGGCCCCAGGGCACTGGGCGTCTCCGCCCGCCACCCGGCCCGCACGGCCGCGACGGTCAACCCCAGAAAGAGCGCCAACCCGACCCAACCCGTCTCGACCAGCACCTGGACGACCTCGATGTGGGCCTGGTTGACGAAGCCTGTGAAGACGCCGTGGGGCCGATCCTGCTGAAAGACCAGGGCGAACGTGCCCGGGCCCGATCCGAGCCAAGGGCTGCGAGACACGGTGGTGAGACAGCCGCGCAGGACCATCCAGCGGACCGACCACGCCTGCTCGTCGTGCGCGGTGAAGGCGTTGTGGAACCGATCGACCAGCCGGGGGCCGGCCACCCTCCAGCCGGCGGCCCCCACCAGACCGGCCACCAGCATCA
>DASYBA010000557.1:0-7560 GCA_036501005.1 Candidatus Xenobia bacterium
CCAGGGCCTCGCCGGCGTGACGCGTAACGTCGTGGTCAACGGTTCCTTGAGCATTCCCGGCGGCAACAATCCGTTTGCCTCCCGGGTGGCGTCGGCCGCCGCCAGTGCGACACTGGCGGCCTCCATCTCGGCGTCGGCCTCGGCCGGCGCATCGGCCTCCAACTCGGTGTCGGCATCGGTCTCGTCGTCGACTTCGGCCAGCGTCTCCGCTTCCGTGTCGTCCTCCCTGGCCCCGTCGATCTCCGCCTCGCAATCCGCTTCGGCTTCCAACTCGGCCTCGAAATCGACGTCGGCGTCAGCCTCCCAGTCGAACTCCGTCAGTGCGTCAGCGTCGTTCTCGTCCTCCATCGCACCGTCGGTGTCGACCTCCGCCTCCGTCTCGGCCTCGAACTCCGTCTCGAAGTCCGCTTCCAAGTCGGTATCCAAGAGCGTGTCAGCCTCGGTGTCGAATTCCGTCTCGGCCTCGAACTCTCCGTCGGCGTCGCTGTCCAACAGCATCTCGGCGTCCCTCTCGGCCTCGTTGGCTCCGTCCATCCAGGCCTCCAAGAGCACGTCGGCCTCCGTCTCCCAGTCAATTTCAGCGTCGGAAGCGCCGTCCATCTCGAAATCCAAGAGCGTCTCATCGTCCATCTCGGCCTCAGAGGCACCATCCATCCAGGCCTCGCAGAGTACCAAGGCGTCGGTACAGGCGTCGGTGTCGCAGTCGGCCTCGATAGCCGCCTCGGATTCCACGTCGACGTCGGCTTCACAGTCGTTCTCGTCCTCGGCTTCGGCCTCGGCGTCCCTGGTGGGTACGTTCAGCTTCTAGACACCCTTGAAGACCCTGGAGGAGGAATGGTATCCCTAGGATGATCAGTTATCGCAGATTCCGAGCCGGGCTGTCCTTGATCGAGGTGCTCATCAGTGCCTTGCTCCTCGCCATCTTGACGCTCATCCTGGTCGGCGTGATGCAGATTACGCTCCAGTATTGGCGCAAGACCAACACCCACGTGCAGGCCGAGCGCAACGCCCAGGCCATCATGGCCGCTCTCTGCAACGACTTTCGGCAGTGCAGTTCGACCTCCGCCGGTGGCGGGCTCAATACCCCTGCCGTCGGCGCGACGATCGACACCGCAGGGTCAGCTCCGGCGGTCAACGGCACGCCCTTCCTGGAGTTCACCATCGTCGACCCGTCCAAGATGACCATGCTCAACCTGGCCGGGTCGTCGGCCAGCAATCCCTTTCCCTGCCAGTCCGGGAACTACGAGCAAGTCGACTACTACATGTTCAAGGTCAACAATCCGAGTGCCAACAACGGCGGCCAGGCCTATGGCGTGTATCGGGTGGTGGGCGGCGGCGCCTTCAGCGTTTCGACCACGACCTTTGCCAATCCCGGCCCTGGCGCGGCGATCATCGCGGCGACGGAGACCGGTGCCCTGGAAGTCGTCGCGACCGGCCTCGCGGGGGGGAGCACGGGCACTGGGTCGACGCCCCCCAAAGTCCACTTCCACGTGCTTGCCAGCGAGTATCCCAACGATGCATCCAAGACACAAGCCGCCAACGGAACCATCACTATAGCAAATGGAGCAGCATATACCTATGAGTTGGACAGCGATCAAACGGCCTACTCCATCTAGGATTCGGGGGGTCGCCCTGGTCCTGACGCTGATTGCCATCGTGGTGATCGCCGCGGTCGTCTTTGGGGCGGTGGCCCTGGTGACCTACGATGCCCGCTCGGCTCGCTCCATGGCCCTGCAAGACACCTTGTTTTATGCCGCCTGCTACGGCATCAACGAGGTCACGGCAGCCATGCCCAACCAGCCGGCCGCCTGGCCGGTCCTGAACGGATCGTCCATCACGCTCTCTGACCCTCAGTCCGGGGTCAGTCCCGCCACGACGTCGGGGACCTTCGGGCAGATGAACTTCGTTCCCGGCGGCTTCGTCTATACGCCCAATCCGGGCTCGGGCACGACGTCGACCATTGACGTCACGGTCATGGCATCGCCCGTGCCCGGCGGTTACTGGTACTTCCAAGCGACGTCCACCAGCGGGGGCTGGGGCGGCCAGTCCCGCACGGTCGAGGCCCTGGTCGAGGCCCAGAGCTTCGCCAACTACGCCATCGCCTCCGGCATCAACGGCGCCCCAGTGGCCGAGATGCGGTTCACCAACGACCAGACGGTGAGCGGCCCGGTGCAGTTCGACGGCCACTTCGCCATCAATGGCCATCCGCAGTTCAACAATCACGTGAGCAGCGCCAACCTGGACGAGATTCCCGGCTATACTCCGGGCGAATCCAACACGCCCTGCGCGACGACCGCGGCGGCCAACTTCCCGTTTGCCAACAAGGCCGCCTGCGTCTGCTGCCACTCCAAGGTCAAACCCACCTATAGCCTGGGCGACATCCCGTGCGTGTCATCCAATACCATCATCACGGATACCAGCCACTTCTACCACCCAGTCTCGTTCACGGGCTGCGGTTTTACGAACTCGGCCTGCTTCACCTGCAACCGGCCACAGATGAACGCCCCTGCCCCCCCCGTCTGCTGCCCCAAGGGTGTATGCTGGTTCAACGGCGGCCAGCCTCCCCTGCAGCAGAGCTTCGGCAAGAATTCCAACGACTTCAGCGTCGGGCTGTCCAACATCGAGAACCAGGTCGGTTATTCGGCCGCCTTTCCCTCTACCTACCCGAGCGGCAACAGCGTGGTGACGGTGGCCAGCCCGAACCTCGCCATCATTCGTGACTCCCCCAGCCCCAGTCTTACGCCGCCCGTCGTGACGGCCGTCATCGGCTACCCCAGTCCCAACACGGTGGCGTTCTTTGACCCCACCGGCACCCCCGGTACGACCGGATACAACCCCACGGCCAGCCCGATCGCCGTCGTGACGACGGACGGCAGCAACGGCGCAGTGGTGTACGTCGAAGGCGCGGACGTCCACGTGCAAGGTACCCTGAACGGCCAGTTGACCCTCGGCGTGGGCCCCAACCCGGGCAACAACGCGATGGGCGGCGACATCTCCATCGACGGCAACTTGTTGTATCACCAAACGTTCTGCACCGTCTGTTCCTCCCACAACAGCGACTCGCTGGGCTTGGTGGCGGCCTATAACATCAACATCGATGCCTGGACCTCCCAGGCGCAGCACTATGCCCCCAATGGTTGCGCCCATCAGACCTGCGCCACCGGCACCCCCTCCGGCCTGACGGTCGACGGGGCGCTCATGGCCATCGACGGAACCGTACAGATCACCTGCTACAACGGGTCATCCAGCCTGAACGGCACCCCTTACGTCGGGCGGCCGTGCTTTCCCAAAGAGTGTTCGTGCGGCAAGAGCTTCCAGTTGAACGGGTCGCTCATCAACGCCTACCCGAGCAACAAGGGGAAGGTCAGCGGCAGCGGTAGCCTGCAACACGGTTACCTGTCCAACTACTTCTACGACCCGCGGTTCCAGTCGTCCCCACCGCCGTTCTTCCCGACGACTGGCCAGGTGACCATCCGCTGTTTCAAGGACGACGGAGCGCTAAGCTTCTAACGCCTGCTATCGGAAGGAAGCTCCGAGCCGCTCGCCGTGACAAGCGAGCGGCTCTTTACTTGCCGAGAAAGGGCCCTGCGGCCTGAGGAGGAATGGGAACCCGTGGCATGGCTCGTCCTGCTCCTCCTGGTCTCCACCTTTCTCATCTGCCTGGATGTTTTGCGGCGAATTCCCTTGGGCTGGTATGGTCCGGAACTGATCGGCGCCACCTTGTCGGGCGCCTTCCTGCTGGCCGCCTGGATGGCGTTCCTGCCGTGTTGCATCTACTCCTATTCCGTGGGGACCGCCATGGCGGCCGCGGTGGGGCTGGGCTTGGCCGCCACCGGGTTTCGACGGCGCTGGCAGCCGCCCCGGCCGATCCGGTGGCCTCCCCGCCTCACGGGGTGGCTGTTGGCGACCCTCCCGGTCAGTGCCTTGCTGGCCTTCTACTTCTACACCAGCGAGCTGCCGCCCGGCGAAAAAGGCTGGTTCACCGGGATCTCGGCATGGCAGGACATCGCCCTGCATTCCAGCCTCATCTCGTATTGGGATGCCCAGCCCCACTTCGTGGCCCGTCTTCCGCTTTGCTGGAACACCCCGCTGCCGTACCACTTTCTCCTGGACTTCCTGTCGCTGCTCTTCTATCGAACCGGCATGCCGTTGGGCACGGCCATGCTGATTCCAGTGCTGGGCCTGGCCCTGAGCCTGGTGCAGATGCTCTACTTTCTTTGCTGGCGAGCCTTCCGCTCGCAAGCCGCATGCCTGCTCTTTCCCCTGCTCTTTCTTTGTGGGGGCAGCCCATGGGGCGTCAAATACTTTCTGCTGGACGCCATGAAACGCCCCGCCGACATGTCGTTCTGGCATTTTCTGGTCCACAACGACGGCGACTGGTCCAATCAGTGGGACAAGGGGCTGTATTTTTCCAATGTCGTGACGTCCTCGTTCTTGCCGCAGCGGCCCATCATGTTCGGATACTGCGCGGTGGCCTTCATCATGCTGATCGTGTTCGAGGCGGGCCGCCGGCGCCGGCCGGCCGGGTTGTGGGTGGCGGCGGCCTTGACCGGGCTCATGCCGTTAGGCCACGTGCACGCGTTTCTCATGTGTCTGGGCTTGCTGGTGTGGAACGCGGGCCTGGCCGCCTGCCAGGAGCGGCGTCTGCGGACCGCATGGAGTGGCCCCCTCCTGCTGGCCCTGCTGCTGGCCGCCCCTCAACTGCTCTGGCTCAAGCTGCTGCAGGGGTCGCAGCCGTACCTGCATCTCAAGCTGGGCTGGGAGCTCAAGAGGAACCAGTGCGTCCTCACTTTCTGGGCTGAAAACATGGGTCCGGCCTTCTATTTTCTCTGGTTGAACGGTCGCAAGCTCTTCGAGCGGCGCCGTGGGTTTTTCTATCGACTCTACCTGCCCGCTCTCCTGGCGTTCGGCCTCGCCAACGTCGTCTTGCTCCAGCCAGCGGAGTATGACAACATCAAGATTCTGCTCTTTGTCTACATGCTGGTCTGCATGGTGGCGGCCTTCTACCTGGTCCGCCAGAGCCGCCGGGGCATCTGGGTGGTCAAGGCGTTCACGGTCGCCCTGGTCCTGGCGTGGACGGCCACGGGCTTCCTGACCCACATCCGGGAGATCAACGGGTCCCACAGCCCAGCCTTGACCTATGACGACGTGCTGTTTGGCGAACGCCTCAAGCAACTCATTCCCCCCGGCTCCGTGGTGGCCTGTCTTCCCGACGTGCACATGCCCGTGACCATGGTGGCGGGCCGGGAAGTCTTGTTGGGATACCCCGGGTTCGTGGAGTCCTACGGCCTGCCCTGGGCCGAACGGGCCCAGGCGCTTTGGAACCTGCTGGCAGGAAAGGACACGGCGCATCTGATTCGTGAATATCATGTGTCCTATGTCATTGGGGACCGCGCCTGGCAGAACAAGATGTGGTTCTTCAACTACCACTACTTCGACGACCATTATCGAAAGATTTACGACGGGCCGCGCTGGATCGTGTATCGAACGGATCAACTCCGCTAAATGCTGACCGCTGTCCTGCTGGTGGTCTTGGCCGTGCTCGGTGGGGTGCTGCTCAGCTATCTCTATCTGCAGGTGTCGACTCCGTTCGAGAGGCTGATCGGAGGGGCGGTCACCGGGCTCCTGGCGATGGCGGCCGTGGGATACGCGTTCGCCAGTCTGCTCACCCTGGGTCTCCCTTCCATGACGCTCACGGTCGGGGTCCTCCTCCTCCCCCTGGGGCTCTTGCGCAAACCCGACGTGTGTGAGCGCATGCGGCAAGAATGGACGGGACCGATCGGACCGGTCGGCCGGTGGTGGCAGCGCCTGCTGGCCTGGGGCACTGCGTTCCTCCTCGGATGGCTCATGATCGCCGTCTTTCAGTGCGCGGTCTACTACCGGGCCGAGCCGCTGGCCGACCTGCCCAGCCTCTATACCGGCGATCAAAGCAACATGTCCGACCTCACGCTGCACCTCGGCATCGCGGCCAGCCTGCTGTGGGGCAAGAACTATCCGACCCAGGATATTGAACTGTCCGGCCACCGTTTTGCCTATACGGTGTTGGCGGATTTTCAGACCGCCGAACTGATGATCGGCCATGCCGGCCTGGTGCGGACCATGGTCTTCCACGACATCGTTCTCGGCTTTCTGCTGGTGGCCTCCATCGGACTCTTCAGCTACCAGTTGATCCCGGACCGGAGAGCAGCCTTCCTGGCGCCCTGGCTGGTCATCTTCAATGGCGGCCTGGGTGTGCTCGACCTGTTCAAGGAGATCGGCGGCGATCCGTACACGTTGCTCCAGATGCTGCCCAACCTTCCGCACGACTATACCATCAACGACAGCACCCTGCGGTGGGGCAACTGCCTCGACGTCCTCTTCATTCCCCAGCGACCCTTGCTGATGGGGTTGCCGGAGATGCTCTGGATTGTGGCCCTGCTGTGGCGTGCCGTGCGGCTCCCGAGCGGAGCCGAGCGCGATCGCCTCTGCCTGGCGGCGGGCATCTTCACCGGCCTGGCCTTCCTGGTGCAAAGCTACCTGGTGGTGGTGGTCGTCGGGGTTGCCATGTGCCTCGCCTTGATGTTTCGCGACGGCCGCAGTTGGATCCGATACGTCCTGCCGGTCGGGGTTCTGCTCTTGCCCCAGGTGTGCATGTTGTTGACCCGTACCGCCATGGAGCCCCACCGCTTCCTGGAGTTCCACGTGGGCTGGGAGAATCCGAAGGGGGAGAACCTGGCCGTCTTCTGGCTGGAGAACATGGGGCTTTTCCTGCCGCTCCTGGTGGCCGCCTTGCTGTACAATCCAGACGGCGAGCGGCGTCGCCTGCGGTTCTATCTGCCGTTCATCGGCTGCTTCGTGTTGTCGAATCTCTTTCGCCTGGCGCCCTGGCTATGGGACAACATCAAAGTCATCTTTCCGTGGTTCGTGGTGTCCATGCCGTTTGTGGCTCGCATGCTGGCCGACGCCAGCCGCCAGCAGGCTTCCGGACTGGTGACGGCGGCCATTCTCGCTTTCTTGTTGAGCGTCTCGGGCATGCTCGACGTAGACAGGGTTTTGTCCCGGGTAGGGGAACAGAAGATCTTCGACGGCGACCAGCTTGGTTTTGCATCTCGCATGCAGATGGCGGTGGCGAATCCTTGTGTCATCCTGCACGCTCCGGAATACAACTCGCCAGTCTACCTGGTGGGGGCCCGGTCGTTGATGGGCTACCAGGGCCACATCTGGACCCGCGGCATGAGCGAAGGAACCCGCCCCGACGACATCCGCCGCATCTACCAGGGAGCGCCCGACGCCGAGCGCTTGTTGCGGGAGTACCACGTCGACTATATCGCCGTGACGACAGAGGAAATCGATACGTACAAGCCCATCAACGACAAGTTTCTCAAGAGGTATCCGCGCATTATCGACTGGCATGGCCTGTCCCTCTATGATGTCAGCGGACGATAGCCCCCGCCGAGCGCCCGACTTGTCCGACACCACCTGGTGGCTCGGCTGCCTGCTGGTACTGGCCGTCTCGATCGCTCTTCGATTCACCGCCCTGGATCGGGCCATCTTCCACATGGACGAGGGTGTCAACGGCAG
>DASYBA010000558.1:0-5584 GCA_036501005.1 Candidatus Xenobia bacterium
CGCGATGAACCCCGGCACCAGCCGGACGGGGGGCAGGACGTCAACGGTCACGCCTGGGCGTTCGCCACGCTTCCCCGGACGCCTTGCAGGACGTCGGCCAACCGCGCACCCCAGTGGTAGCGTCGGGCCACGAACGTGCCCGCACCGAGCCCCATGAGCCCGAGCAACGCCCAACCGAGGCCTTCTATCGGAACGCTGGTGTAGGTGATGGTCACGGTCGGCATGCCGCCCGCCACCATCAGGCTCGAGAATCGATACGCATGGCCGACCTGCGGCACGAACACCTGCACGGGAAAAGCCCCCTGGCGGGCGGGTGAGACCATGTCCTTGAGGGCGGTCTTCTCGTCGACCTCCGACTTGTCCCGGGCCGTTTCTGCCCGTGACATTGCCGCGCCCTGGGCCATGGCGGGTTCCGGATTCGGCACCGTGGCGACCGCGCCCATGGTCACGGGCGGTCGGGGGAGATCCTCGGTCGCGGGTTGCATGGTGCCGCCGAAGCGAACCACGTCGCACGACTTGGGCAGGTAGACCGCCCAGGTCATCTGTGAGACCGGAAGATCCACCTCGGGCGCCTGCATGGTCCGCTGTCCCGACAGGCGCTCGGCGCCCTGGTCGCTGACGAAGGTGATTTCGACCGGGAACGGCGCCATGCTCTGGGAGCGCAGCAGCGGCACTTTGAGCCCGCCGTCGGACGTCTTCACCGGCTTGGCCGGGTCGCCGTTGACGTAGGCGCTCCACAGCGTGGCTCCGCTGGGAAGCTTCAGCGCCAGGCTCTGTTTGAGGTTGTTGCGGACGGAATACGTCACCCGGGTGACGACCTTGCCTTCGGGAGTCATCAACGTCAGCCCGTCGGCCGTGTCGATGGTGGCGGTCAGCACGGCCACCTCCTCACCCTTCTGGCTGCTCAACGCCAGGTGGTACGGCTGCTTGTGGTATTCGAAGGCCAGCAGCACGGGCGACGATGCCATGGAGGCCACTTCGGCGGGCAGCTCTCGCACGTCGAGAGGCCGGACGTCTCGCCGATCCGTCATGGACACTTCGATGCCGCCGGACGCCTCGACGCCCAACGCACCCTTGATGCCTTGCGCTTCTTCCAGGGCGATGACGGGCGCTTCCCAGGCGCTGTTGATGTTGGCCAAGGGCTGTTCGATCGTCAGGTCGATGGCCTCCTGGCCCGAGACCGGCTCGCTGAAGTTCAGATGCACTCGGCGCCCGTCGCGGTCGTCGGTGACGTTGTAGTTATCCAACTTGGGACACTGCAAGGCGGCGACGTCGGCGTTGGTCGGGATGTCGATGGTCAAGCTGGCGGTTTCATTGCGCAGGATGGAGCAGTTCAATATGGCATGGGTGCGCACGGTCTTGTCCGACACCGTGACCAGGACGTCGGCGTTGGCCTGGATGAGCGGCTTCTCGTGGTGGGCGTGGCCGTGCAGGAGGGGGTTGGCCTTCTCCGACGTCCACGCCAGGGTGACGTCTTCGCTTTGCGGAATGGAGGCACTGACGAGGACACGGCCGCCTTGGGTGGAGGTCGACATGGGAATGGCCGGGCTGGAGGACAATCGGGCGGACGCGTCCTCAATGGTCATGCTGGCATTCGACACGGACGCGGCCGGCAGGTGCGGGGCGAAGGAGCGAGTGGCGCCGCTGGTCGACAAAGGTACGTTGTAACGAAGCTTGAGGACGTGGTCGCCGGCCCCCCGGGCCATGAAGTGGTACTGGTCGTCTTTGTTGTAGAGAGGGAGGGGGTGGCCGTCGAGCGTGGCCTGCGAAACGACGACTCCGGCGGTGAGCAGCGGTACCTCCACCCACCCGCCCTGGTAGAGGCGGAGCGACAGCGTGCCGTCGACCTCTACCCACTTGTCCTGGGGCGTGAACCGATACGTGCCGCCGGCCAGGATGAAGGGCATGGGAGCGGAGGGATGGACCGCTTGTATCGGATGGGTCATCTGCATGAACTGGCTCAGAGGGATGGTCACCGTGCCACCGTCTCCCGCCCAGGCGGTGGCTCCCAGAGAGAAGGCTAGAAATGCAGTGGCAAGTCCGCGTCGCATAGGTGTTCCTCCACGGTTCGAATGATGGGGTGTTGGTCGCACCTGGGGCGTGGTTATTCCCTCGACTCGGGAGGAACGTGGGCGGCCCAGGGCAAAACCCAGGCGCCATGCGCTTCATCGCCCTCCTCTTGCTGCTTTTGCCCGGGCCGTTGTGGGCTGGCCCCCTGCCCCTGGGGCGCCCGGGTCTGCCCGAGACCCGGCAGCAGCGGGGGGTCGTCCCCGGCCTCACCTTGACCGACATCTCCCGAGGGCGGGTCAGCGGACATCGCGACTGGTCGGATCCGACAGTGGCCACCGGACCGTGGCAGGTGCACGTATTGGAAGTGGATCCCGGCCGTCTCGATTGAGACCTCGATGTGGGGCTCGGGGGCGGGCAGGTCTTGGGCACCGCCACGGTGCGCACCATGGCCCGGCGGGCGGGCGCGGTGGCGGCCGTCAACGGGGGATTTTTCGTGCGGGACCGGCACGATGGCCAGCCGGGCTCTCTGGTGGGTTACTCGGCCCGGCACGGCCTCTTGTTGCACGAGGCTCTGCCCGCCCGGTGCTGTCTGTGGATCGGGCGTAAGGGCTTTCGGATCGCCCCGGTCCAGGCGGGTTTGACGGTGGTGGCCGGCGATGGCGCATCGTATCGAATAGACGGAATCGATCGCACGCCAGGGCGAGTGCGGGACCTGGGGTTGCACGGCGATCTCGCCCATGATCACACTCGCCGGGTGACATCCGACATGGTCCTGTTCAACCGGGGGTTTGGGGCGTCAACGCTGGCTGGACCTGGCGTGGAGGCTGTGTTGAACCAGGGGGGTCGGGTGACCTCGATTCGGCGGCGGGGCGGGCACATTCCCTGCTACGGCCAGGTAGTGGCGGGCATCGGTCAGGCCGCCACGTGGCTCAGGCGGCATGGCCTCAGCGGCCTGCGGGTACCGACCGCCGACGTGTGGGACGCCATCAATGGTGGGCCGTGGCTCGTGCGTCAGGGCCGGGTGGCCGTGGATGACCAGGCGGAGGGCTTCGATAGACCATTCAGTCGGCGTCGAACCGCCCGGACCTTGGCCGGCATCACCCGCACCGGTCACCTGCTGCTGGTGGTGGTCGATGGCAAGAGACCCGACTGGAGCGTGGGAGTGACCTTTGAGGAGGCCGCCCGGCTGATGCAGTCGCTGGGCGCGTGGGATGCCATGGGCCTGGACGGCGGCGGTTCCAGCACCATGGTGGTAGAAGACCGTCTGGCCAACCGTCCCGCGGATCCGGGCGGAGAGCGTTCGGTGGCGGATGCCCTGTTGATCTATGCGGCGGGGTGGCCGTCGGCGGGGAGCATGCCGTCGAAGAGGTGATAGATCTGGCTGGTGTTGGTCACTGAGCTGACGTCGACGTCCCGACCTGGCTCCGTGATGAGGATGGCGTGGTTCTGTCCCCCGCCGATGCCTCCATGGCCGCCGGGTTGGGGTTCGTGTTCGAAGGAGACCACCCGCTCGTTGCCCAGGTAGCGGCCCAGGAGGACGAGGTCTCCGGCGTTGGGCATGCGGGCGAGGCGGTCCAACTGGCCGGCCGTCTTGTCCTGATCGCAGTCGTAGTCTTCCAGCACGTTGCGGCCGTACACCTTCGCCTCACCGTTCTGGATGTCGACGTGGCCGCCCCGGCCAAAGATGCGGGTGACGTCGCCCTGCCGACCCATGACCAGTCCGATACCGTCATGCTCGACCAGTTTGTCGATCAGGCCGGGGTGTTGCTTGTCGACATCACCGATCTGCATTTGATCCTTCTGATCGGTAAAGTAGATGTTGTCCAGGGAGCCGGCAATGCCCTCGGCCACCTTTTGTCCGGTCAGCTTCTCGATATGATCGGCCAGCCGATAGCCGTACTGGATATGGAAGGGAACGCAGTTGGTCTGGCCGTGATCCGAAATGATGGCGACCTCGTAACCGCGGCCTTTTTTCGATTGATCGAGAATCTTCCCGGCCATGCGGTCGATACGCTCGACGGCCCTCATGGAGGGCTCGGCAAAGGGTCCATAGGCGTGCGCCGTGCCATCGTAGGCGGCCAGGTCGATGAAGATGGAAGGCTTGCCAGCCTTCATGTCGTCGATCACCCCGGCGGTGGCCGGTAGGGTGACAAAGCCCGTTTCCAGTGCGGTCGAGACTGCCTTGCCAAACCTTTCCTTCAAACCAGAGTCCGGATCGAAGTCGCCGTTGGTGCCCCGGTAGCCGTCCTTCAGGTTGCGGGCCACGTCGTGGGCGTACTGGCCGACCATGTGAACGGCCTGCAGCGGATGGTGGGCAGCGAAGCTGGCAGTGTCTTTGACCACGTACTTGAACACTCCTGGAGTACCGCCCTCCGCGTGGCAGTGCGACATGACGTCGACCGAGAAGTGGGCGTCGTGCGAGTCGCCAGAGATCAACGCACTGTGCACCGAACCTTCCGATGCGATACCAGGATTTTCCGCAGAGCGGGCCCGGCTTTCGAAGCCCTCGTCGAAATCGGTGAACTGGCCGGCGTTATATTCGCGACCAGTGGCTTTGTCGTACCACGTGTAGGAGGGAATGTGGGAATTGTCGCCGTGGGTATAGCCGCACATGGCCGCTGGTGTGGTACACGGAATGCCGGGAAAAAACTCGTGGGCCTGGGCGCCTTCGTCGAGGAGCCGGGAGATGTTGGGCATGCGTCCCTGGGCGAGGGCATAGCGCATGGCCGGAAAGCCCAGCCCGTCGAAGACTACCATCACCAGGCCGCGGTTGTTGGAGGCTGGCGTGGCGCCGAGTTGGGGCGGTACGGGCAGTTTGAAAGCCTGCGTGGGCTCATCTTGCCCGAGGGTGGTGCGGTCTACCGTGGGCGCCGGCGATCCCGCGACGGCTTTGAGGGGGGGACGGGGGGCCCTGGTGCTGTTAGTCGCTTCAATCGACGTCATATGTACGGTCATGATAGCTGAACCGTTTTGACAAAATTTGGCTAGACCGTCAACAGATTGTTGCAACCGGCGGGGCGGTTATGGGGTTTTGCTAGATGGTCGGCATGTCGATGTTGCTGGCGAAGGGGCGGTCCATCGAAGACTCGCTGGGCTCGAAGTAGCGGACGTTGGCGACCACGACCCGGGGTTGATTGAGCAGGTACCACTTGATGAAGAGTCCGTCGTTGCGGTGCAGGAAGCCGTGCCACCATCGCTTCACGACCAGTTCGGGCACCACCACCGTAATGAGCCCGTCGGGGTACGTCCTGAGCATCTCCTGCACGTACGCCAGCAGAGGAGCGATCATGGACCGGTAAGGGGAGGGGAGGACCACCAGGGGCATGGCGGGCCCCACGTACCGGTGCCACCGCTCCTTCAGGATGGGGGTGGCCGCGGCACTGACTTCGATGTGCAGGCCGGTGACGTCTCCGCAGATGGTGCGGGCGTAGGCGATGGCCTGCATGATCCCCAGGTTCAAGGTGGGCACGAGCACCAATGCCCGGTTGACCAGCGGGGTGGCGCTGGCCTCCATGGGATGCAGTTCCAGCGACAAGCCCCGGGACAGCCGATCGTAGTGGAACCGGATACGCTT
>DASYBA010000559.1:0-1576 GCA_036501005.1 Candidatus Xenobia bacterium
ATCATCTCGTGTCTCATGCACTTTGGGGACATGCACCGGATCGCTCAAACAGCCGAGCGAGCCCTCGCCTTGTGCCCAGCGGACAGCCTGGTGTTACGCGCCCGGCTCCAAGCCTGGCAAGGGGGCGCCAGCAACATGCGGGGAGAAGACATTCCCGGCGGCTGTCAACGGCTGCAGGAAGCCCACGCCCTGGCCCTTCAGTCGGGCGATCCGAATGCCATCTTTACGACCTGTACGACCTACGGTTTCGGGGGTCATCTGTGCATGGGGCGCTTTGAAGCCGGCATTTCGATACTGGACCAAGGCGTCGCCGTCATGCGGCTCGCCGGGGAGGCTTCTCGGCAGGTCCACCTGTTGATGAACCGAGCCATCCTGCAGTGTCTGGCCGGGCGTTTGGGCGAGGCCCAGGCATCTCTCGATGCGGCCGCCCGCCTCCCCAGCGAAAGCCATTGGCTCGATTGCGGCGTCCTGGTCGTGCGGGCCTATGTGGCCGTCGAAAGGCAGGATTTGGAGGGTGCGAGCACCGCGTTGGCCGCCCTCCACGAGGCGTCTGTCCCGTCCCAGATGCGGCCCTGGTATCTGCGGGTGCGAGTCCTCTTCCACGCGTTCAAGCAGGAGTTCCGGTTGGCGGAACGCATCGGGGGGGAGATGATCGAGGCCCTCGCCGTGGTGGGGCCGCGAGGCATGTACGCTCCGGAATGCTATCTCTCGCTGGCCTGCCTGCACGCCTTGGAAGGCTCGCCGGTGGCTTCCCTGCACTGGGCCACCGAGGCCCTGAGCGTGGCCATGGGCGGGTGCATGCCGTATTGGGAAATGAAAGCGAGAGTTTGCCTGGCGGTGGTGTTGATGACCGATCCAGGGCGCCGCTCGGAGGCCCGGGGGCATCTGGAACAGAGCCTTCGTCTGACCCGCGAGAACCGATACGAAGCTTTCTGGCAGGTCGATTCGATGGGATGGTCGAGGCCTCTGCTGGAACAGGTGGCGTCCGACCCGTGGGCGCGGACCCTTCGGTCTGGCCTGGCGCCAGGGCCGTCCAGTCTCCCTGCCATGCCGGCCGTTCCCCATGATGTGGAAATCCACACGCTGGGGCGGTTCTCCGTGGTGGTGGCGGGGGGCGACGTGACCGGGGACGTGTGTGCTCGTCGCAAGGTCAGCGACCTGCTCAAGCTGGTACTGTCCAGCCCGGGGCTCACACTCCCCATCGAGGTGGCGATGGAGCGACTGTGGCCGGAGACCGACCCAGACCGCGCCCGGCACAATCTGAGAACCCACGTCAGCCTGCTCCGCAAGCGCGTACCCCTGGTGGCGTCGAAGGGGCAGGCGTATCGATTGGCCCCGACCATCTACGTCGATCGGGTCGAGCTGGAAGGACTGCTGGAAAGCGCTCAGCGGTTGCTGTCCCAGGCCGACGTGGAGGGCGCCCGTACCCTCCTGGACCGGGCCGCCATCTTGTATCAGGGCGATTTTCTGCCCAACGATCTGTACGACGACGGGCTGGCGGCGACTCGGTCGCGACTGCGCTGTTCGTATCGGGAAACGGTGCGCCGGATGGCTGACCGGGTGGGCCCCGAGGAGG